>JBLFWS010000004.1:0-49315 GCA_047611865.1 Chlamydiales bacterium | reverse complement strand
ATTCGCGATGCCCAATTAGAAGTGGCTCAGCAGGCGCAAGCTAAAATCGGATCTCTATCCCTCGACGACATTCGTACTCCTACAGAAGCGGTCAACTTCCACGGCCAGGCTATGCAGGCTTTGAACCTAGCCCAAACGGCTCTCGACAGTGCCGATGAAACAACAAAGGCTAGCTTACTCCGCATTCGCGATGCCCAATTAGAAGTGGCTCAGCAGGCGCAAGCCAAAATCAAATCTCTATCCCTCGATGACATTCGCACTCCTACAGAAGCTGTCAACTTCCACGGCCAGGCTATGCAGGCTTTGAACCAAGCCCAAACAGCTCTCGACAGTGCCGATGAAACAACAAAGGCTAGCTTACTCCGCATTCGCGATGCCCAATTAGAAGTCGCACAACAGGCGCAAGCTAAAATCGGATCTCTATCCCTCGACGACATTCGTACTCCTATCCAAGCCGTCAACTTTCACGCCCAGGCTATGCAGGCTTTAAATCAAGCCCAAACGGCAATCGATAGTGCCGATGAAACAACGAAGGCTGCCTTACTCGAAATTCGCGATGCCCAATTAGAAGTGGCCCAAGAGGCCCAAGCTAAAATCGAATCCCTATCCCTCGACGACATTCGTACTCCTATCCAAGCCGTCAACTTTCACGCCCAGGCTATGCAGGCTTTAAGTCAGGCCCAAACAGCACTCGATAGTGCCGACGAAACAACACAAGCTGCCTTGCTTCAAATTCGCAACGCCCAATTAGAAGTGGCCCAAAAGGCCCAAGCTAAAATCGAATCCCTATCCCTCGACGAAATCCGCACTCCTACCCAAGCTGTCAACTTCCATGCCCAGGCTATCCACGCCTTGAATCAGGCCCAAACAGCCCTCGATAGTGCCGATGAAACAACTCAAGCTGCCTTGCTAGAAATTCGCAACGCCCAATTAGAAGTGGCCCAAAAGGCCCAAGCTAAAATCGAATCCCTATCCCTCGACGAAATCCGCACTCCAACAGAAGCCGTCAGCTTCCATGCCCAGGCTATGCAAGCATTGAGTCAGGCCCAAACAGCACTCGATAGTGCCGACGAAACAACACAAGCTGTCTTGCTCCAAATTCGCAATGCCCAATTAGAAGTAGCCCAAAAGGCCCAAGCTAAAATCGAATCCCTATCCCTCGACGAAATCCGCACTCCAACAGAAGCCGTCAGCTTCCATGCCCAGGCTATGCAAGCATTGAGTCAGGCCCAAACAGCACTCAACAGTGCCGACGAAACAACTCAAGCTGCCTTGCTAGAAATTCGCAACGCCCAATTAGAAGTAGCCCAAAAGGCCCAAGCTAAAATCGAGTCCCTATCCCTCGACGAAATCCGCACTCCTACCCAAGCCGTAAACTTCCATGCTCAGGCCATGCAGGCTTTAAGTCAGGCCCAAACTGCACTCAACAGTGCCGATGAAAGCACTCAAGCTGCCTTGCTAGAAATTCGCAATGCCCAATTAGAAGTAGCCCAAAAGGCCCAAGCTAAAATCGAATCCCTATCCCTCGACGAAATCCGCACTCCTACTCAAGCCGTCAACTTCCATGCCCAGGCAATGCAGGCTTTGAATCAAGCCCAAACGGCACTCGATAGTGCCGATGAAACAACGAAGGCTGCCTTACTCGAAATTCGCGATACCCAATTAGAAGTGGCACAAAACGCACAAGCTAAAATCAAGTCCCTATCCCTCGATGACATCCGTACTCCCACAGAAGCTGTCAACTTCCATGCCCAGGCAATACAGGCTTTGAATCAAGCCCAAACGGCACTCGACAATGCCGATGAAACAACGAAGGCTAGCTTAATTGAAATTCGCGATGCCCAATTAGAAGTGGCGCAAAACGCACAAGCTAAAATTAAGTCCTTATCTCTCGACGACATTCGTACTCCCACAGAAGCTGTCACCTTCCATGCTCAGGCTATGCAGGCTTTGAATCAAGCCCAAACGGCAATCGATAGTGCCGATGAAACAACGAAGGCTGCCTTACTCGAAATTCGCGATGCCCAATTAGAAGTGGCACAAAACGCACAAGCTAAAATCAAGTCCCTATCCCTCGATGACATCCGTACTCCCACAGAAGCTGTCAACTTCCATGCCCAGGCAATACAGGCTTTAAATCAAGCTCAAACGGCACTCGACAATGCCGATGAAGCAACGAAGGCTAGCTTACTTGAAATTCGCGATGCCCAATTAGAAGTGGCCCAAAATGCCCAAGCTAAAATCAAGTCTTTATCCCTCGACGATATCCGTACTCCCACAGAAGCTGTCAACTTCCATGCCCAAGCAATGCAGGCTTTGAGTCAAGCCCAAACGGCACTCGACAATGCCGATGAAACAACGAAGGCTAGCTTACTTGAAATTCGCGACGCTCAATTAGAAGTGGCCCAAAACGCCCAAGCTAAAATCGAATCCCTATCCCTCGACGAAATCCGCACACCCTCCCAAGCCATCAATTTCCACACAGAAGCTGTACAAGCCTTGCAAGAAGCTCAAACCGCTCTCGACAATGCTGATGCCAGCACAAGAGAAGAATTAGAAAATATTAGAGATAAGCAGCTTAAAATTGCGAGAGAAGCTAAGTCCAAAATCGAATCTCTTTCTCTTGAAGGTATCGACGATATCGGCTTGGAAGATGAGACTCAAAGGCTATACGACGAAGCGAAGCGAGCAGGTCAAGATAGTATGGGTGCCTTGCTCAAAGTAATGGAGCTAATGGGTCAAAGGCAAAAAGATGAGCTTCTCGGTGTTATTGACGACAAAGTGAAACAATCACAAGAAGAAATGCTCAGAAAACTAGAAGAAGAACTGAGCACACGAGATGTTCGCATAAATTCTCTCGAAGAACAAATGCTCACGAAATTAGACAAAAGCGAATTTTTAGAATTTAGAGCACTCTACGATCAATTTGTTCTAGACTCTGAAGCTCAAAAAGATGCCTTTATAGATCAGTTGGATGCCGTAGAAGCTTCTCAAGAATCTCCGGAAGAAAAAGCTCAGAAAATCCGAGGCATTGAAGCGAAAATAACCTCTCTTAGCTCTCGCATGGACCAGTCTGAGGCTAAACTCCTAGAGCATGAAAACGAACTAAGACGACTGGATGGCAATATCGGAAAACTTCAAACCGGTCTGACCGAAAAAGTAAAATCAATTCTTGCTGATGAAGGAATCACACGCGAAAATTTAGATGCCGTTCAAGCTAACTTAAATGATTTGGAAGATCTAGTTAACCAAAAAGCCGATCGAGTCGAGACTTTCAGTGCAATTCTTACGCTAAGAGATGGCCAGCAAGATCTTGAGCGCACAATTACAAGTCTTCAAAGAAGAATTACAGATTTAAGCGGGACTCAGAGAGATGATGTTAGCAGATTAAAAGAGCATATGGAAGATTTAGCACAAAAACTAGAAAGTCGTATGGGAAAAAAACTCATCAATGCCAAAGCTGAACTCGAAGACAAAATGTTGGCTGGAGATCAACAAATGGAAGGTATGGAGGAAAGGTTCCGGCTTGTTGAAGATAAAGCACAATTCATCGATGAAATGCGTGGGCAATTAAAAAGGCAAGAACTTATTCTCGAAGATCATACAGGACATATTGATGGACTTGGTCTTGCCATTAAAGAAAGGGATGAAGTACTACGAGCCCATGAAGACACTCTTAGTAATCACAATAGCCGCCTTGATAACCTCGAAAAACAAGTCGCAATAAGCGCTGCTGATTCTAACAGAGGAATCTTTAACTTGGGAATTAAAAGTCCTGAAATTGCAAGAGACTTTTGCACCGACTTCCGTATTTCCTCCGCTAAAAAAACCGAATTTTTACAATTCATTGATACCTTACAAAGCTACAACCGTAATGTTGGGGAATCAATCAGTAGGGGAAATGCTGAGCCTGTAACAGGAGGTATCGCTTTTAAGTTGGATGATTATGCCTTGAGACAGTCGCACCTCATAGAAACACAAAGTCGAGACTTAGACCGTTTGCGCACAACAGACCCAGGAGCATATAGAACTCAGTTACATAAATGCATCTCAACAGTTTCAAATGTATCTAAATTCCTTCTTGTAGAAGACATGGGACTCCTGGACTCCTGGAAGAGGTATCACCGACTGACTGTAGCAAAAGAAATAAACGCAGCGTTTACTAAGGCAAGGGGACGCCATGCAACTATTCCTCACATTACTGAGGCACAAGCAATGACAATGACTAGCAATGACCTAAAAGAATATCTCAAAAAAAATGTTGGTGATGGCCCTGGAGAAATTTCTCGTCACCATTACGATGATCTTATAAGAAGTATCAATCGTGCTAAAGCAAATGATAAAAACCGCATTATTGGAATGAAAAGAGTGCGAGAAGGTTACCTTGCTTTGCAGGAACAAATTAAATATCTGGTAAGTGAACTTGATGAAGATATACCAACAGATATAATCCTCATGCTTGGAAGGGAATTAGGTATCAGTCCACCTAGAGCTAGACCAACTCCACCAGATTCTAGAGAAGAAGAAGATTTAGAATAATCATCTTTCAGAGTGTTGTCACTAGTACTTCATTTCAATTAGATTTTCAGGTTGGGTGCTGATATTTTTCCGTCTGGTGAAATGTGGAGATCGAAACCAACCCATTTGGTGTTAGTGAGATCTCCACAGTTTGCTAGGCGGTAAAAGATCGGTGCTCAACCCGAAAATCGGATTGAAATGAAGTACTAGTAGTCTTACTAGATTTAAGCTCATTTAGTTTTACACTCCACTTCACCCAAAAGTCCTAAGGCCCCTGAAAACGGTACATTAAGACAAACTGAATTTTCAAGCTCTTCATCAAACTTACTGATTTCATTTCTTAAACGAGAACTTTCCTCACCCCGCTTTATTAGCTCCTCTTCCAAAATACGCTTTTGCACTGTTACTGTAGAGGCACAAGTCGTAATTTCAGGGAGTATCTTCCGTATCAGAAGATTTTTCTCTAACCCAAGTAATCCCACAATTTCCACGTCTTCAGAATACGTCAAACACAAGTTTCCAATCCCCAATACAGCCTGCGTCACTTTTTCCTGTAAATTATGGATTGTTTGGCATGATCCATTAAGAAATTCCTGATCGAAAGACTTTATAAATAAATCATTTTGAAAATTTTCAATATTACGAACAGTTCTCTCTCCGAGGACTTTAATAAAGTTCACGGTATCTTGCCTACTAGCCTTTACACCTGAAAGACTCTGAGCATTACGAAATAACGATTGAACCGCCCATGAGCTCCAATAGATATTATCTCCACAGGAAACTTGTATTTTGTCCTTGCCACTTACTTCTAACTTTTGCCCCTCCTCTAACTTACCTAACTCCTCATAAAGGCTTAAATCCCTACTTAGTTGTTCGGAATAGGTGAGGATTGTCATAAGTTACTCCTTTGTATACTTATACATTGCAGTCTAAGTCGTGTATTTAAATTACGAAACGCTGCTTTTGGAGCCTTTCGCTCTGCTTTGGGATTGGTCATAACTCACCTACTTGTCTAAGTATGGAGAGTTATGACCAATCCCAAATCAAAACAAAATGCTCTCAAAATCAGACATTCCCTAATTTTAATACACGACCTAAGTCGTGAATTAGCAGCAGCCTGTATATCACAAAAAGAGTTTAGAAATAAGATAAAATGGAGCTCAGATGCTGGAAGTGCGCTACTTATTATGGTGGCGCAGCTTCCTGCATCCTGACAGCAACTACTAGGTAGTTGTTCTGTTCGAAAGTTTCATTTAGAAGTTAAAACGAAACCCAAGGTTACCTACATGGTTAATATTTTCAAACTCCACCTTAGTCCCAGCGACATCAGAAAACTTAGGATCTCTTGTTGCGAAATAGCGATAATCAACAAAGAATGTCGTTTTTTCAGTAATCGGATAGGAAGCACCTAAGACATATTGGTAGGTGTAAACCATCCGCTTATCATCTACTTCTATAAGGGTCGAGTACATATTCTCATTTTTATAAGATACTCTTGAAACCCCTATTCCAGCGCCAAAGTAAGGAGTTATGTCTATATCATCCAATGTATAGTCATAGTAAACGCTAACCACAGCATACTGACTGTTGAGCTCACCATTTTCACCGTTCTGCTCTCCAGTATTTTCTATCAAAACTTTGTCAAGGGTATTTTTTCTGTAGCCTAACTCTAGCTCCAATCGCCAATCTTTTTCCAGATGATAACCCAAAAATATAGCGCCTGCAAAGCCCGTATCATCAAATTGTTCATCAGCATCGATGGCTGTTGGTGGTGTCGTAGTGGTCTTGTAATTTGTGGTTGAGTTCGTTAAATGATTGTAACCGCCTAAAAAACCTGCATAAAAATCTTCTCGATTGAAGCCCTTAAACTTATATTCTTCTTCACCCTCTTCTTCATCATCTTCATAATCTCCATCATCACTTTCAACTTGGGCTAATTCGCGATCAAAACCAACTTTTTCAGCGCACAAGCCATGGGTAGCAAAAGAAAATACTGTGCATAAGCATGCTATCAATAGCTTTTTAAAGTTTAACATATCTCTTCCTCCATAAGTAGCTAACCAGCATAATTATGTAGGAGAACTTTTTTGACAAGAAGATAGAAACTTTGATGCTCCTCCTCTCTAACGAAAGGAGGAGAAAGAATTAAACGTAACCAAAGTTACATCCGGTCTACAGTCTCTAAGCCAAGGATTTCCAGGCCCTGCTTCATAACGCAAGCCACTGTTTCACAAAGAAGAAGGCGAGAGTTTTGTTCAGGAGTTCCTTCCACCCGGCAATCCCGGAAGAAAACATTAAACTTTTGGGCTAATTCGTAAAGGTAATCTGTCAAGCGATGAGGAGTCAACTCCTTACTGACAAGTTCCAAAGTTTCACCAAAGCGACGCAAATGCATACCCAAAGAAATTTCAGATGGATGTTGAAGGTGAATTCGTGTACTAGCTTTAATATCTTCTACATCAACATTAACTTTTCGCTTTATTCCGGAAACCCGGACATAGGCATACATCAAAAATGCTGCTGTATTCCCATCGAAACGTAACATTCTTTCGTAACTAAAAGCGTAATCCCCAGTTCTGTGACAAGAGAGGTCTGCATACTTCACCGCTCCGATACCTAAAACCCGCGCCATTTTCTCCAACTCAGAGTCATCAACAACAGTACCACGCTCACGCATGATTTCTCTTGCCTTGTTCACAGCGGCTAAAAGAAGGTCTGCCAACTTTTCTGTGTCACCGGAACGAGTTTTGAATTTCTTACCATCTGGACCAAGGACTAAGCCGAAGGGAACATGATCTACTTGAATTGTAGAAAGATCTACGTATTTAGCCATCTCCGCAGCTTTAAAGAACATCGCAAAGTGGTTTCGTTGACCCATATCAGTGACATAAATGAGTCGGTCAGCTTTTTCAACCAAAACTCGATGGCGAATCGCCGCCAAGTCTGTAGTTGCATAATTGTAACCCCCATCAGACTTTTGGATAATTAATGGCAGAGGATCACCTTCTCGGTTTGTATATCCATCAATAAAAACACACTTTGCTCCATTTGATTCGGATATAATCCCCTTAGAACCTAAATCTTCTACGATTCCAGGGAGTAAACTATTGTAAAAGGATTCTCCTCTTTCTTGTATTTTCACTCCCAAAATATCATAAATTTCCTGGTAAGCTTTACGTGAAATATCACAAATGATCTCCCAAGCTTTTCCTGATTCCTTATTTCCACCTTGGAGCTCAACTACTTCCAACTTCGACTTTTCTTTAAAAGCCTCGTCTTCATCAAAACGTTTTTTTGAAGAACGATACCAATGCATAAGGGAAATAAGATCTGTCTCCTGCTCCCCCGAAAAGACTTCTGGGACTTCCTCCTTCATATAGGCTATGAGCATACCAAACTGTGTGCCCCAATCTCCTATGTGATTCAAACGCAGTACATCGTGGCCAAGAAATTCCTGCAAACGAGCAAGAGAATCTCCAATTATAGTCGAACGCAGATGGCCAACATGCATTTCTTTTGCAACATTTGGGCTGGAGAAATCGATAACAATTCTTTGAGGTTTTTCAGGTAACGGAACTCCAAGGTGAGGATCTTCATACATTTCCTGAATACTATTGGAAAGGTAGTCGGGATCGATAGAAATATTGATAAAACCAGGCCCTGCTATCTCCAAAGAGCTAATAAGGTTATCTGACGAAATTTCACTAGTCTCCATTTTTTGAATAATCTGCTGTGCAATAGCCCTGGGATTATTTTTTAACGCTTTGGAAAGTTTCATCGCGCTGTTACACTGATAATGACCGAATTTGTCCTGAGTACTGGGTGTCACTTCCACCTCTAGCCCTTCTAACTCGGGAAAAGCCGATCCAATCGCATCTGTAAATTTATCATGTAAGATGTCTATAATATTTCGCATAATTTCACCGAATAGCGGGTTTTAGTGTAAAAGACTAACAATCAAGACGAAAAAACTCAAGTTTATAGCTAAAAACATAAACTCAGTTTTAAAAAAGAGGTTTTACATAAGTGCCTGAAATACCCTCGCCTAGCCCGATTTACCTTGATATCTAATCATGTCACTTGTAATCTTATAAGACTTATATATTATAGATTGAAATTATTAGAACAACTGGTTACTTCGAGGTTACTAATGACAAAAATTGTCATTTCTGAAGACATCAAATGTGATTTGACAGACTTTCTGGAAGACAATCCCAGGTCGGAACTGGTAAACGCTTACCTATATTTCGTAGAGAGAAGATTTGATCTTGCTCCCGTAGCATTTCCACGTGGAAAAATGATCTTCCAAAGCGTTGATAGTGCCGTACTACACTTGGAAAAAGAGAATGAACTGTGGAGAGAAACACAGGTCAAAATTTCTGTTGGCACCCAAGCTGTTAACGATCTCACAAAAAAGATTTACATCTGCCCATTCACAGGTAAGGTTTACGGTGATAACACCCACCCCAACCCTCAGGATGCAATTTATGACTGGGTATCCAAATGCCCCGAAAATACTGAACGATCTGATGGCCTCCGTATAAAGCGTTTCTTTGTCTCAGAAGATCCAGAGATTATCAAGAACTACATTAAGCCTAAGAAAAGCATCACAAAAGTTGTTTATTCTTCAGCTATCACCGGAAAGCTTTTCCAAACAAAAGCCTCCGTTCTTGAAGACTTTAGGAACAACCATGTGAAGAAAATGACCCTCGCTGAAATCCAAAGCCAAAACCGCTTTGAGATTGAAACTAAATTTCTTGACTTCCTTCAGACACAATTGGACGAAAGCAAGATCACCGCATTTGTAGAAGCTCTCGCAGAACATAAAGAGTTCCTACCTAGTGTGGGGCGTTGGGTTGAAGATGAGGCGGAAGAATAGGCTAATTGTCCCATTTCCCCCGAAAAGAACCCATGATCAATCCGAGCACTACAGCACATAAAACCTTGGAAATCCTTACAAATTCTCCCGAGGAAACTTTTAAGCTCGGTCACAAATTGGGCAGCTCGCTTCCGAAGGGAAGCGTGCTAGTATTTTACGGAGATCTTGCAGCTGGAAAGACCACCTTCATTAAGGGCGTGGCCACAGGTGCCTCCGGTTGCCATGTAGACGAGGTAAATAGTCCGACTTTTGTTTATCTTAATATCTACAACGGTTTGAAAACGGTTTATCATTTTGATTTATACCGCTTAAGTAATGAAGATGAATTCCTTGGAATGGGCTTCGATGAATACTTCTTCTCTGAAGGGATCTCTTGCGTAGAATGGGCTGAGCGCATTCCGGGACTGATTCCATCCAATGCAATTACAATAAAGATTGAGCATCAAGATATCGATAAACGCCATATCGTTATATCTCCTTGGGAGGAGTCATGAGCAAATACCCCTTTAGCAGAACCCGATTTGTGAAAACAGCCATTTGGCCAAAAGATTACCCAAAAGCTGTGAACGAATTTGGCCGACCAATTCCAGAATTTGCTGTTGCGGGACGTTCTAATGTTGGCAAATCATCCCTCCTTAATCACCTGTTTAACAGCAAGGGCTTAGTTAAAACGTCCTCCACACCAGGAAAAACACAGGCCTTAAACTTCTTTAATATTGATGATCTGATTCAGTGTGTCGACCTTCCTGGATACGGCTTTGCTAAAGTCCCTACGATTGTTAAAAAGCAATGGGGCCCAATGATTCAAGGCTACCTGGAAGATAGAGAACCACTACGCCTCCTACTTTTTCTCTTAGATATCCGGCGGACCCCAAATAACGACGACTTTATTTTTCTTGAATGGGCTCATTTCCACAAAGTTCCACTCATTCTAGTACTGACAAAGGTGGATAAGGTAAAACTCAACGAGAAAACCCGTAACACTCAAAAAATCCTGAACTCCTTGGACAGTAAGTTTTCCTTTCCACGCATCCATTACTCCGTGACCAAAAATATTGGTCGTAACCAGCTCATATCACTGATAACTAAATTTCTAAATGAAGAGCCTAATAGTGATGAATCAGCATAACCCCATAGAGGCCGTTTAATGGGACTATTAAAAAATGAAGTCTTTGTCTGTTTCGATTGTGAAACAACAGGTCTTGACCTAGAAAATGATAGAATAATCGAAATCGCAGCTGCTAAATTTACATTCTCTGAAACACTTGATAAGTACGAGTCTCTCATCGACCCTCAGCACCCGATTTCTGAAGCATCTCTTGCCATCCACCACATCACCGAAGACATGGTCAAAGGCAAGCCACTAATTAGTGATATCCTTCCCGAATTTTTAAAATTCCTTGGTAGCCACACCATCATGGGACATGGAATAGGCTTTGACATAGAAATGGTCAGTAGAGCAGCAAAACGAGCAAACATTCCCTGCAGAGTATCCATTCAACAGCAAATTGACACCCTACGATTGGCTCGACACTACGGAGGATCTCCAACAAACGCTCTTCAATCTTTACGACAGCATTTCAACATACCTGAAGAAGGCGCACACCGTGCCATGAGCGACGTCGTGGTAAATATTGAGGTCTTCAAGAACCTTTGTAGTTCCTTTAAAACCAGCAAGCAGTTATTTAACATACTTTCAAAACCGGTTCAGCTAAAAGCGATGCCCCTGGGTAAGCATAAGGGCAGGCCTTTTAAAGAAATCCCTCTCGAGTACCTACAGTGGGCCGTGAACAAGGATTTTGACCAAGACTTAATCTTTAGTCTCAAAATGGAATTGAAGAGAAGGAAAAAAGGCGGTATGTTCTCTCAAGCGTCAAACCCATTTATGTCACTATAAAAATAGAATCTATTCAGGAGAGAAAAGAGATGGAAAAAGGCTCCTTTGAAATTAAGGTAGGCTTGGCAGAAATGCTAAAGGGTGGTGTTATCATGGATGTCACCACAGTAGAACAAGCAATAATCGCTGAGGAAGCTGGCGCAGTAGCCGTCATGGCCCTCGAAAGAATCCCTTCCGATATCAGAGCTGATGGAGGTGTCGCTAGAGCCTCTAACACGAATATGATCCAGAAAATCCAGCAAGCTGTATCAATCCCTGTTATGGCTAAAGTACGAATAGGCCACTTTGTAGAAGCGCAAATTCTTGAATCTATGAAAGTAGACTTTATAGACGAAAGTGAAGTTTTGACACCTGCAGATGAAGAGTTTCACATTAACAAGCATGACTTCTCCATTCCGTTCGTTTGTGGTTGCCGTAATCTAGGAGAAGCCCTGCGCCGTATTGGTGAAGGTGCTGCAATGATTCGCACAAAAGGCGAACCCGGAACAGGTAATATTGTAGAAGCCGTTCGACATATGCGATCCGTAAACCAAGGAATTCGCCGTCTCCATTCCATGGATAAAGCCGAGTTAATGACAGAAGCTAAAAATTTGGGTGCCCCGTTTGACCTGGTACAGCAAGTTGCAGAAACAGGAAAGCTACCTGTTCCCAACTTTGCAGCAGGAGGTGTTGCCACCCCAGCAGATGCCGCATTAATGATGCAGCTTGGAGCTGAAACTGTGTTTGTAGGTTCTGGAATTTTCAAATCCGAAGATCCTGCAAATCGCGCTCGTGCAATAGTACAAGCCGTCACATACTACCAAGACCCCGCTATGCTCGCCAAAGTCTCAATGGGACTTTTAGAACCGATGGCTGGTATCCCAATAGAAAAGCTAGCCAAAGAAGAACTTCTTGCCCACAGAGGCTGGTAGATCATGTCTAGCCTGACGATTGGCGTCTTGGCACTCCAGGGAGCCTTTGGCAAACATTTGTCTGCCCTTAGCTCCCTTGGAGTATCCTCCATAGCTGTGCGCACGCCTCATGAACTTCGCAACTGTGATGGTCTGATCATCCCTGGGGGAGAATCCTCAACTATGGCCAAGCAAATGACTTATATTGGCCTTTGGGAAGCCATCAAGGACTTTTCAAAAACCAAACCTCTTTTCGGCACCTGTGCGGGTCTCATCCTCATGGCAAAAGAGATCACTGAAAGCACTCCCTATTCTCCTTTAGGGATCTTTGACATTGCCATTTCAAGAAACGCCTATGGAAGACAAATTGATTCCTTTAGCTCTAATATAAGCGTTCAGCTTCCCTTTGGAATTCCTACACCGCTAAAAGCTATTTTCATTCGAGCACCACGCATTGAGTCCTGGGGAGAAGAAATAGAGATTCTTGCTACTTTTCATGAAAAACCCATTTTAATTCAGCAGGGTTTGCACATCGGAGCAAGCTTTCATCCTGAGCTATCAGAGAATCTCGAGATCCATAAATACTTTACGGAACTCTCTGAAAATACGAAGCTTCAAAAAACAGCTTAATGATCTCATTAACCCGGAACGACATCAATCCGGGTTTTATACCCGATTAGAACCTAATTGAGAACGTTATGCTTGATCTTTTTTCACCTGACTTTACCTTCGATCTTGCAAACTTGCCTAAGTTGGCTACGATCTCCAGGCTTCGTCAGCTAAAAAAATCTCTAAGCCTAAAATTCTCAATTAGATTTTAATCGACTATATCTTTGACTTATGGAGATAGACGGCAAATTTCCCAAGATCCATTTTTCCGAGTATATAGTATGCGATCATGAAGGCGCTTGGGCCTTCCTTGCCAAAATTCCATAGAAGTGGGGTTTAACAAATACCCCCCCCAAAAGGGCGGTGCAGGAATCTCTTCTCCTGGATATTTTTTTTCAATAGAGCTATACTTCCCTTCTAATTCCTCACGAGATCCCAATACAGAACTTTGTTTAGATGTCCAAGCCCCAATACGACTACCCCTTGATCGAGTGTTAAAATACTCTTCTGATTCTTCCCTCGAAATTTTCTCTATAGAACCTTCTATACAAACCTGTCTTTCCATTTCCTTCCACCAAATGCTCATAGCTGCAAAAGGATTTTCCTTGATGTCTTGAGCTTTTCGACTTTCATAATTGGTAAAAAACACAATCCCTCTATCATTGACAGATTTTATTAGAACAGTCCGAACTGAGGGCTTACCCTCTGAAGTAGAAGTGGCAAGAGATATCGCATTAGCCTCAAGAATTTCAGCTTCGACGGCCTCATCCATCCATTGCTTAAACTGCTCTATGGGATTTTCCTTCACATCTTTTTTTCTAAGGGTGATCAATGAGTATTCTTTTTTCATGATGATTCAGAGTTACTTTGTTTTAGACCCGTAAGAAAACAGTCGCGCCTTCAGCACTTATCAACTTAAGTAAAAGGTTATCAAAGCCTCAACGGGTTTTAATTATTCAACTTGACTTTAACCGATTCTGAACCTAGCATTTTCTCTATTGAAGTTCAATACACTCTCAAAACAATGTCATATCCTGAGGTTCCCTATGTTAAGTAAGCTCTCCATACGCGAACTGCCAATTAACAATAAAAGAGTTCTCGTACGCGTTGACTTTAACGTACCTATGGATGACAACGGTGAGATAAGCGATGACACTCGAATCCAGGCCTCTTTACCTACAATAAAATACATCTTAAGCCACGGCGGTTCAGTGATTCTAATGAGTCATCTAGGAAGACCCAAGGGCAAAGTAAACGACAAATTCTCATTAGCCCCTTGTGCCATTCGTCTATCCCAACTACTGGGTAAAAAAGTCATAATGGCTCCAGATGTCATCGGTCCAAAAGTAAAAAGCCTCACAGACAAACTCCAACCTGGTGAAATCATTTTACTGGAAAACCTGAGGTTTTACCCTGCCGAAGAAAACCCGGGGATCGACCCTGATTTTGTATTACAATTAGCCTCTCTTGGGAATCTGTATGTCAACGATGCCTTTGGAACTGCACACCGGGAACATTCTTCCACTGTAAAAATAACCTCCTGCTTTCCCGATTCATCCGCCGCTGGATTTCTCGTTGAAAAAGAGCTTTCCTATTTAGGTGAAAACCTGTTGAATCCCAAAAGACCTTTTTATGCTCTCATTGGTGGAGCTAAGGTTTCCAGCAAACTAGGCGTTATTCACTCATTAATCAAAAATGTTGATGGTCTTGTTGTCTTTGGTGGAATGGCGTTTACCTTTCTTAAGGCTCTTGGCATGCCCATCGGAAAATCCCTCTGCGAAGATAGTTTTCTGGATAAAGCCAAAGAAATCCTGAAAACATGTGAAGAAAATGGTGTACAACTCCTGCTGCCTTGCGATTTTTTATCCGCAGATAGATTGGACGATGATGCTGTTTGTTCACTTGTGGACGATTCAACAGGCATAGCTCCAGATGAAATGGGGCTCGATATTGGTCCCCGGAGCATTGAAATGGCAAAGGAATTCATCGGTGATGCAAATACCATCTTATGGAATGGACCGGCTGGAGTCTTTGAGATTAGTAAATTCTCCAAAGGAACCTTAGAAATCGCTAACTTCCTGGCTAAATCATCAGCTAGCACTATAGTTGGAGGGGGAGATTCTATTGCAGCCCTGAATTCTTCGGGTTTATCTGGGCAAATTAACCATATTTCCACTGGGGGAGGGGCTTCCCTGGAATATATCGAGTTTGGCACTCTACCTGGGATAGAAGCACTCTCAGCGAGTCCTAACAGCGAATCCCTAAGATCTTAAAGCATAGTTTGACTCTCTAGACTCAAATTTTTCAATTTTTCTCTTTGTAAACTATGTGCTTAAGCTATTTATTATTAAAATAAAAAAATTATACTTGTCATACAATCATAAAGCTACTATAATGTCCCTTTATTACTCTGCATTATTAAGTTTTTTAAAATACTTAACTTAGAGCAGCATGAAATTCAAACGAGCAAGACATAAGGTTTCCTCGTCACCTTCGACTCTTTACAGAAGGCTAAAACCTCCTGCGCACGTTCAAAATGAACTTCAAAAGTTCATTTATCCCCCTAAAGCAAAAAATCTACCCCTTCATAATAATTGTTTTCTAAATCGGCAAAGTGAATCGCTAAAGGCTGATCTTTGTGACCTATTTTCCTCAAATTATTCATTGACTTTTTACGGAAGTATTCACTGATGAGCGACACGGATTTAGCAAAATTTGGCAAAATTAGATCTTTTCTATGGCCAGTACACAGCCATGAGAATAGAAAGCTTATCCCCATGCTATTAATAGCATTCCTAACCTCATTCAACTACAACATTCTAAGAACAGCAAAGGACGCACTTGTCGTTACCGCTAGAGGTTCTGGAGCTGAAGCCATCCCTTTTATTAAGGTTTGGGTTCTTCTTCCTATGGCCTTTTTTCTCACCTACCTCTTCGCTAAGATGTCAAACAAGCTGAATAGAGAGCAGGTCTTTTACTCTATGGTTAGCCTTTTCCTAGGCTTCTTTGCACTTTTTATCCTTGTTCTTTACCCAGCAAAAGATCTTTTACACCCTCACCAAACAGCAGACTATTTGGAAACCATTTTTCCTGCTGGACTCAAAGGCTTGATTGCCATTTTTCGAAACTGGACCTTTACCTGCTATTATGTCATGTCCGAACTATGGGGAAACATCGTTCTTTCCATGCTATTCTGGGGATTTGCAAATGAAGTTACAAAAGTAAAAGAGGCAAGCAGGTTTTACGGATTAATCGGTATCGCCCTCAATTTTGCCGGAATTGCCGCTGGACAGATCTCAATTGCATTTTCTAGCCCGGTTTTTAATCTAAGCCTTCCTTTTGGACACGACGCTTGGGAGCAAACACTAATTTTACTCGTCACCACGGTGATAATTAGTGGCTTAATTACCATGGGGATTTTCCGCTGGATGATGGTAAATGACATTTTCAAACTCCAGGCTGAACACAAGAAATCTCCTAAGAAAAAATTCAAAATGTCTCTCAGGGAAACCTTTTCCTACCTAGCTAACTCTCGTTACTTACTTAACATCGCACTTGTGGTCCTCACATACAATTTGGTAATTAACCTCGTGGAAGTCCTCTGGAAAGGAGAACTTAAACTCTTGTATCCCACCCCTAACGACTACAACATTCACATGAGCTATGTTTCAACCGCAATGGGAATAGTAGCTACCTTTTTATCTTTATGCGTAGTAGGAAAATCCTTAGAAAAATTTGGTTGGGGTTTTACTGCTGCCATTACTCCAGTTGTCCTTTTAATAACAAGTATTGGATTCTTTGGCCTCCTAATGTCCAAAATTTATGCCTACGAAGCCACCTATGCTTTATTGGGCATGTCCCCCCTCTATCTCGTTTGCATATTTGGGTCTGCCCATAATGCTTTTTGCCGAGGGTCTAAATACTCCGTATTTGACAGTACTAAAGAAATCGCGTTTATCCCCCTAAGTCTCGAATCCAAAGTTAAAGGTAAAGCCGCCATAGATGGTGTTGGGTCTCGCCTCGGAAAATCCGGCGGCTCCCTTATTCACCAAAGTCTTCTTATGGTCTTCGCTAACTCACTTACAAGTAGTGCTCCGTATGTTGCCGTAATTGTAATTCTAGCCATAGTCGTCTGGATAATTGCTGTAAAAAATTTAGGAAAGGAATTCGAAAAAATCAACGAAAGCCATTCTGAACCCATCGATACTGAAGAAAAAAGCTCTCAAAGTAAAGCTCCAGTAATCACAACGTTATCTACATAAAATTTTAGTATCAAATGAACAGGAGCAATTCATATTTTGCCCTGTTCATTTTAGCTCGGCGTTGTTGCATAATTTAATACGTTTACAATCATTTATTTAACAACAGAGAGCACCGAGAACACAGAGAGATCGAAAAATGCATAAAGTCTCTCAGAATATGCTATCAACTGATCTGTAATTTTTTATTTTCTCTGTGATCTCGGTGGTAAAATTTTAATCATAAGCCTCTTGTAGACGCATGTTTTATGCAACAACGCCTTTTAGCTCCTGCAATTATTAGATCTCATCTTTATCCAAAGTTAGCATCTTTACAAACAGCTATAAATACTATCACTCTATCAAGTGAAATTTTGGGAGTGTTTTCATCGATCATTCCCCTCCTAAATAAGATTAGTAGCATAGGCAACTTAATGAGGGACGTAGTTCGCCTACAGCATTAGCTCGTCCATAGTGATTTCTTGGCTAAAGCAAAGCTAGGAAAAGAACAACTTAGCGACACAAACCAGTCAAATGGATGCGCACCATTAACAGTCTGGGTCCAGTATAAAATTAGAAGGTTGTGAGCTATTCAAAATCAGGGCGAAACACCCTCAAAATCAGCTTTTAAGGGACACTAGGACTCTTTGGACAATAATTTTGACTGACGATACAGAAAGAAAAGTTCCTTCAGCAAAAGAGCTCCAAAGGCCACAAAGCTAAGGTATATAGCAGGTGGAAATCTTAAGCCAAATGTCACCCCAATCAATATGCAGAATTGAGAAAAAGTGGTAACTTTGCCCCAAAAAGTCGCTTTAAGCACACAATTCTTAAAGTTTCCAAAAATTGAAACGCTAAGAGCAAAAGAAAAAAGAACCATGTCCCGGGTTAGCATTGCAAGCACCTGCCAAGACTCCAGCTCACTTTCCATTAGAAGTACGGATAAGGCAAAAAGAACGAAGAACCTATCCATAACAGGATCCATAATAGTTCCAAAACGGCTTACCGTTTGAAATTTTCTGGCAACATATCCATCAAGACCATCAGACAACATAGCAAAAAAGACAGAGCAAAGCCGAACCGTTGGCGCTTCATGTAAAAAGAGAAGTGCCAGAGGGGCTCTGAGAAGGGTCAAAGCATTAGAAAGTGTCGTAAGTCTCGCAAGGAAAAACATTAGGCCCTTTCACCCTGTGTATAATAGAATTTCTTAAATAGAAAATACATAGCCACAGATGTTAATAACGCTACAAACAGACCAAAAACCAATAAATTATATGTTCTCAGGTATTCAAACAAGACTTCATGATTTTTCCCAAAAGAATAGGCTAAGGTAAAAAGAGCTGTATTTGAAATGAAGCAGGCTATCCCATCACTAATTATAAATTTTCCAAAGTGCATCCGTGTCATACCTGCAGTAATAAACAGACAATTTCGAACACCGAACGGAATGAACCTTCCTACCAGCAAAGTCAAAAAACCATAATCTTGATAAAAAACTTTCATTCGTTGAAAGCGCTTCTCGGAAACCATGCTAGCAAACCATTTGAACTTCCAAAGCTTTGGGCCCAGACGCCTTCCAATCCAATAGGCTATCCAATCAGACAAATAGCAACCCAGAAAAACGCATACAAATAATTTAGTTGTATTTTCAGGCACCACTGTACTAGCTAATACACCACTAGTGACCAGCATAAGGTCTTCACTAATTGGTACATTTAAGCCAGCAAGAATCAATACACCAAAGATCAACCAATGAGCGTATTGAGCATTATCAGTAATCAACTGCATTATGGAGCTAAAAATTTCCACCTGGGCCTACCCTTCTATTGAAATACTCTAGGTTATTAATTAAAATTTCGAAATACTCTCAAAATTAACGATTCCCTAATTTTAATACACGACCTAAATAGCGCTTAGTTTTCGCTTGTACTTTATATAGTATCTAATACAAGTCAAAAACAGAAACTAAAGAAAGTTATATTAGCAAATTTTGGACTATTTTTCAAGTCTTCATTAAGCCCGAGACCATTTCTTGCTAGTCTTAGAAAAACTTGGCTTATTTCAACTGTAAGCACCCCTATGTAGAGAGAACGCTTGGCTGTACCTGTAAATTTTTCTTTATAGTACAGTGACGATTAAGAGAGGATATAGACATGCAAATTATTTGTAACAAAAAATATAGAACCATCCCCGTAGAAAATACTCTTTCAAGCAAAAGAAGCTTGACCCTGCACATGGAACCCTTCTCGGGAACCCGTGAATTTCTTCTTCAGCTAGGCTGTGAGAAAAAAAATAAAATTATTTCCTACCACATTCATAATGACCAAGACGCATTTCCCACTCCTCGCTACAGTGAATCCTTTTCCGATATACCTCCAAAGACCTATTTTATCATTTGCAATGAAAAACAGACCTATACCGTTTTCTTTTCCCTTTCACATAATAATCTCTCGACTTACTTCCATCCCGACTCCGAAGGGATTCGACTAACAGTTGAAAGCTATAGCGATACTGAAGACAAGCAGACTAAAGCTACTGTCATTTGTTTTCGCGGCTCTAATTTAAATGAATTGATAGGAAAAACGCTCTCCCTTGCTCTTGATCTTTCTGGAGGAACAGGCAAAATGCTTCAGGATAAACCTTCGAATCCAAGCTGGTTTAACACTATGGGATGGGAATCTGGACTACCATTTGGAAAAAACGTAAGCCAGAAAAATATTCTCGACTCCATTTGGAGTCTCAAAGATCTTGGATTTCAGCCTGGATACGCCATAATTGATGATGGGTGGCAAGCTAAAGCATCTCAAAATCTTAATGATTTCTCCGATATGGCGGGTTTCGATATAGATAAGTCTCGCTTCCCCCTTGGTCTCAAAGGCCTTGTAAGCAAATTAAATAATGCAGGAGTTCAACACATAGGTTTATCTCATAAACTCATGGGGAGTCCCGAAGGAATCCATCCTACAGTCGCAGAAAAGTATCATCTCTCTCAAAACCATGAAGGGAAATACCTTCTTGGTAAGGATCTGGGAAATACCTTCTGTTTTTTCCATGATTATTACGAATTCCTAAAAAAACAGGGGATTACCTTCATCAAAGTATGTGAACAAAACGAATTTTCATCCCACTGCATTAACTCTTTGAATGCTACATTGATATACAAAAATCTACAAACAGCCATTCAAGCTGCAGCAAGTATACACTTTAACAGTCCCCACATTAATACAGATTGTTTGCGCAATGAAAACCTCTTCTATTGGACCACTTCACAAATCGCTCGCTCCGCAGAAAATGTCGATTATAATAATCCCGTTGGAATAAAACGCATCATCCGAAATCACTTAACGAACTCCCTTTGGTTACAGCATTTCATGAATACAGATTTCGACTCATGGCAAACCAACACTGATTACAGTGAGTCCCTATCCATCTTCCACGCATTATCTGGATCAATTATTACCATCGGAGACCGTCCTAATGCGCATAACAAGACCCTTTTGAAAAAAGTATTTCTTCCTTCAGGAAAAGTTTTAAAAGCTGATGTTCCCCTTCAACTTTGTGAAGACTCTATCTTTATTGACCCCATCCGAGAAAATAACATTTACAAAGCTTTCACTCGAAAAGGCCTATCAGGAGTTGTCGCTCTATTCAACTTAACTAGTGGAAATAAAAGCCTCCAAGGAACTGTATCACCCTCTGATGTAGGAACTTTGTTCGGAACCAACTATGCCGCCCATAGTCATTACCATGGATTTCTAGGTACTGTCTCCCATGATGAAAAAATTCCCATTAAGCTTAAACCTAATCTCAATGATGTAATTACCTTTTCTCCAATTAAAAACGGTATAGCCTTACTAGGCTGTTATTCCTTTCTACTGATACAAGGCCCTATTTTGGATCTTACAATCGGAGAAGACACCATATATATATCTACAGTCATTACGGCTCCGTTACTTATCTATTGCGAACGAAAGGTTTTAGAAATTCGAAGAAATGGAAAAATCATACCTTGGGATCACAACGAAAAGAATCACATCCTTTCCATCGATACCCGTTCTAACATTGAAGATTCCCCTTCAAATTACACAGTTGGGTTTGAATCTTAGACCCGGACGGTCAATAGAAACCCTGCCCCGTGGATTTTGTCGTAGCTTAGATATTCTCTATCGTAACAAATGTAAGGGTAATCACTAGTTTATGAACCCATACTGCATTTCTGAATGCAAATCTGAACTCAACGAACAAATTTGGGTAGCAATCCGGGTATTAGGGGTAAAAAAAAGAAGAAGCCTGCCAACTTTATTCAGACACTCACTACCTTCCTTTGGAAAGAGTGTGCATCCTCCTCTCCTCAGGATTCTTTTCCTATAATACCGAGAGGAGCAAAGCGTTAAACCTTACCTGTTACTAGGTCTTGGTACTAGTTAGCAGGCTTCCTTTACTATATTCGGACAAAATTTAGCGAGACTTTAGGAAAAACGTATTTTTTATTTGATTCCTAAGCCAATCTCGTGTCAAATATCTAAGATACAAGCTAAAGTTTACCTGAGAACTAAGTGCAGTTATATCCATAAATATATGAATATTAATGAGTTCGAGCACATAGACGGTCAAGAAAAAGTCTGTTCACAATCCCTAAATTTAACACTAGTATTCTATAAAACTTAATTTTTAGATCATTCTGCCCTTATTATGGATCAATCATAGCTCTCCATAAAGCAAAGCCCTTCTAAAAATGATATTGTCCAAAAAATGGAGTTTCTCGATTTTCTATTTTTTTCTAATTATGCCTCCGTTAGAGTGAGGATAATAGATCAAAAAAGTAGATCAGGTAGGAGCGGAAAATGACCTCTGTTAAATCTTTGAAAAATAATGAAAAAACTTCTACCAAATATGTTTATCCTTTTGGAGTTGGTCAACCTACTCCCCCACTAGATAAAAATCTTCTGGGTGGCAAGGGAAAAGGTTTAGCAGAAATGTCTTCTATTGGCATTCCCGTTCCTCCAGGTTTCATCATAACTACAGAAGCCTGCCTATTTTACCGTCAAAATGAGCAACATTATCCCGAGAGTCTTAAAAAAGAAGTCTCTATAGCCATGAAGACACTTGAAAAACAAATGGACGCTTCATTTGACAGCCTTACAAATCCTTTACTCGTTTCTGTTCGCTCAGGTGCTCGTATCTCTATGCCTGGAATGATGGACACCGTCCTCAATCTCGGGCTGAATGACCACTCTGTCGAGGGTTTTTCAAAATCTACAGGAAATGAGCGACTCGCCTATGACAGTTACCGCCGCTTTATCTCAATGTATGCCAATGTTGTAGACAATGTACATAGCCGACTTTTTGAAGATGCCCTAAGCAACCTAAAGAAAAGCGAAAAAGTAGAATTCGACGTAGACCTTTCTGTTGAATCCTTAAAACTATTATGTCAAACTTTCCAGAAAATATACCAGGAAAGTACAGGGAACTCTTTTCCTCAGGATCCTAAAGAACAGCTTTTTAAAGCTATAGCAGCTGTGTTTAATAGCTGGGATAGTAATAGAGCTACAGCATACCGCCAATTTCATCAATACCCCCACGATTGGGGTACTGCTGTTACAGTTCAAGCAATGGTATTTGGAAACAAAGGCTTTCAATCTGCCACTGGAGTTGGTTTTACGAGGGATCCCGCCAGCGGAGAAAAGAAATTTTATGGAGAATTCCTCGTAAATGCACAGGGCGAAGACGTTGTTGCTGGAATCCGAACCCCCCAACCCTTAAACAAATACCAAAAAGAACTCACTCACTCCAAGCTAGATAGTCTGGAAGAAATTATGCCAGAAACCTATCAACAACTCGACGAAATTGGGAAAAAGCTAGAGCAGCACTACCATGAAATGCAAGACGTAGAATTTACAATAGACCAAGGCAGGCTCTTCATGCTTCAAACCCGTACAGGGAAGAGAACTGGCTTTGCTGCTATTAGAATTGCTATAGAAATGCTAGATGAAAAACTTATCGATGAACGCACAGCTGTATGTAGAGTTGAACCCAACCAACTCACCCAACTTCTAGCACCCGTGTTCAATGCTACTGAAAAAAGACAATCCCATAGTAACCTCGTTGCCAAAGGTCTTAACGCGGGTCCCGGAGCTGCTTCAGGAAAAGCCGTATTTTCTTCCGAAAAAGCTGTTGAATGGAAAGCCCAAGGCATCAAATGCATCTTGGTAAGGGAAGAGACTAGCCCTGAAGACTTTCCAGGTATGGTAGCTTCCGAAGGAATCCTCACCATCCGGGGCGGGAGCACTAGCCACGCCGCTGTTGTGGCTAGGGGTATTGGAAAACCCTGCATTGTTGGGTGTGGTGACTTAAACAGAAACAGAACAGAAAACACCATAATTGCCAAAGATCGAATTCTCAAAGAGGGGGATTCCATTTCAATTGATGGCTCTACGGGAGAGGTCTTCTTCTGCCATCTCAATACTAGCCCTTCAGAAATTGTCCAGGTACTTATTGAGAAATCAATAACACCCGAAGACAGTTCTCTTTTCAAAAATTTTGATCGAATAATGAAACTTGCTGACAAGTTCAGGAAACTAAAAGTTCGTACAAATGCAGACACTCCGGAAGATAGTGAAGTTGCTTTGTCTTTCGGGGCTGAAGGAATTGGTCTTTGCCGTACAGAACATATGTTCATGGAGAAATCTCGTCTAACAGATGTAAGAAGAATGTTCTTTAGTAAAAACGAAGAAAGCCGCACAGAGGCTATTTCCAGACTTCTTCCCCACCAAAAAAATGACTTCGCGAACATTTTTCGTAAAATGAACGGCAAACCTGTCACCATACGTTTACTCGATCCACCCCAGCATGAATTCATGCCCCACAGCGAAAGTGAATTACGACTTCTCGCTACAAATATGAAAGTTTCATACGAAGAACTTTTGGAAACAAGCATAACAATAACGGAATCAAATCCAATGCTTGGTCATAGAGGCTGTCGCTTAGGTATCATTTATCCTAACCTTACCGCCATGCAAACTCGGGCTATACTCGAAGCTGCCATCGAAGTGGTCAATGAAGGAATTGTAGTGCTACCTGAAATAATGGTTCCTCTAATCAGTACACCAAATGAATTAGAACATCAAAGTGCTGTCATTAAGAAAACTGCAGATGAGGTGTTTAAGGAAAAAGGCCAGACTGTTCCTTTTTTAATTGGAACAATGATCGAGTTGCCTCGAGCAGCCTTAACTGCTCATCATATTGCCAACCATGCAGAATTCTTTAGCTTTGGCACCAATGACCTTACACAAGCAACTTTCGGAATCAGTCGTGATGATAGCGGACAATTTGTTCCTCTCTACTTACAGGGCGTCTCCCATCCCATAAAAGAAGAGGAAAACATTCAAATATTTTCCAGTGACCCATTCGAAACGATTGACCAGGAAGGAGTTGGCGAACTCATGCAAATCGCCATTTCAAGAGGTAAAAAAACGAACCCTGATCTCAAACTAGGAATCTGTGGGGAGCATGGAGGCGAAGGCCGTTCTGTTACATTTTGTCATAAAATCGGCCTCCATTATGTCTCTTGCTCACCTTTTCGAATACCTATTGCACGTTTAGCTGCTGCACAAGCAGCATTGGAAGATTAATGAGAAAACGGTTTATACCCTTCTCTATTTTACTTATCTGCTCCAGCTTGGTTCTGAGTGCTTGCTCTTTGATTATGGCAACCACCGGAGCCGCTCTGGGTGCGGGCGTCTATGGCTACTTTCAAGGAGACTTAAAAGCCTCCGAACCAGTCTCTCTACCTGTTGCATGGAAAGCTTCTCGTAAAACCCTTGATGAATTAGGCTTCAAAACCCTGAGCGAAGAAATCCGCCCCCTCCATCGGAAGATCATAGCGGAAAGCTATGATCACGAAGAAGTCGTAATTCGCCTGGAAGAACAAACAAGAAATGTAACGAGTTTCAGAATTCGTGTTGGACCTGTCGGGAATGAAGATGTGGCTGTATTAATTTTCGAACACATCAAGAAAAACTTCTAGGCCGTGTATTAAAATTAGGGAATGTCTAATTTTGAGGGCATTTTTTTATAATTTTGGATGGCGTTGTTGCATAACTTAATACGTTTACAATCATTTGTTTAACCACCGAGAGCACCGAGAGCAGAGAGAGATAGGAAAATGCATAAAGTCTCTCAGAATATGCTATCAACTGATCTGTGATCTTTTATTTTCTCTGTGATCTCGGTGGTAAAATGTTAATCATAAGCCTCTTGTAGATGCATGTTTTATGCAACAACGCCATTTTGGATTGCTCACAACTCTTCATACTTAGAAAAGTAGATGAGTTGGTGTGATTCAAAAATATGGAAAAAGGGCCCAAAAGCAGCGTTTCGTAATTTTAATACACGACCTAGGCTAAGCCACCACTGGGAAGTTGAGCGTTCAACTTTTCAATACTTTCTAAAAACCTTTTCTCAAGATCTTGATAAATTACAATCATCTCAGTAAGCTCAAGTTTGCTTTGTGCCAAGTTACCTTCTGCCTCTTCTAGACGTGAACAGTAGGCATCAGTACTTTGGGTAAAATTTGTCATATTCCCTACTGCACCACTTAGCAATTCTATAGCTACGGGCACACGACCAATTACTTCTCGAAGTTTTCCAACTTCAGTAGCAATTTCATCCGACTCTTTATCAATTTGTTCTGCAAAAGAGATAAATTCTTCCAGATTTCCGTCCAGCTCGTCGCTAAATCTCTCAAGAGAACCCATCGTGGAATTAACTTGAGCTATATACTCTTCCAATTCACGATTATGCTCCCTCATACTCTCACTGGAATCTCTAATACCTCTTTCTACTTCTTTTATTTTTTTTGAATACGTAGATAGAATTTTTAATTTACTTTTCAGCTCCCGTGTATTGGTCTGAACCTTCTCTTTCAGACTTTCCAATTTCCTTTTTTTTTGATCAAGCTCTGTACAAATGTTTCGATACTCATCTCGTAAAGATTTTAATTCCTCGTTTGTATTTTCCAACTCATCCACTTGAACGTCAAGCTTTTCTCCAATTTGTAAAAGGTCATACTGTGATTTAAAAGACTTAATATAATGAAGAGCCAAAAGAGATATGATACACGCAGCAGCTCCCGTGTAAGTGGCTAATACACCCGTTCCAATTGTTGTAACACCAATAGTAATCTGCATAGACGGTCCAGTAAAAAAACCTGTTACAGCTACTACAACACTAACCAATGCTGTAATACCAAATAAAGGCTCTGTCCAGTGGGTGAAGTTACGACCTAACCAACTGTTTTTTACCTGTTCCGTCGCACTACCCACCACCTCCTGGGCAGCCTCCGTAAAAGCACCTGATATTACAACGTTACCCAAAGCTGCTGTCATTTTACCCTTCCCTTTTTTCAAAAATAATGCCGAGAAGATCCTATGAAAGCTATTTGAAAGCAAGAAAATATTATATCGGTCAGGACTTGCTGTTTTTTAATACTTCAGTGTAGGTCTCTACTCGTACTATAGAATTTTCAATTTGCTGCCTCAAACTCTCAAAATTCTGAGTAATCCGCTTATACTCTGCAGCCGTATTGGCGAGTTCTAAACTCGTACCCTTAACCTCTTTAAAACGATTTTCAAGTCTACCGTTAGAACTTTGTAGAGTTCTGCAACTTTTTTTTATTTCATCAATTTGTGCAGCAAAAGATTGTGTTACACCCTGTAAACGTTCAATTTCTTTAGAAAATACCTGTCTTTCAGTTACAAGTTCTTGATACGATTCGAGAATCCTATCTCTCCAAGTACCCAACTGATTGACAATTTTTTCAAGATCGCCAGCTTTCCCTTCAAACTCATCTACTTCTTTAGAAAACCCTACAACGCCTCTTTCCAGTTGTAGTCTTCCTTCATCGACCTTTCCCGTTAACTCGTCAATTTGGTCCATATGCCCGTTTAGACTACCTAGCTCTATCCTTATTTCGCTTTGTCCTTGAGAAGCGGTCTCCAACTTTTCACAAAACTCAGCATCACTCTTCACCATCTTATTGAAAATTTCACGCATCCTCTCAATTTCATTTTTAAGCATGCTATTCTCTGATTGAAGTTCATCTACAGCTAGATTCAGATTTTTTGTAGCCTTCGCAATACTATATCTACCTTTGAACTTTCTAATGGTATATACACCGAGAGCTGAAGTACCCACTACAACTGTTCCAGCACCCCATAAAAAAACACTATCAAGAATTACAGCCCCTACAATTATTTGGGCTACTCCTACACCTCCTCCAATAGCAACAGTCGTTGCCTCCCAATGCCTAACCTTTCGCCCCATCCAGGAAGAAGCTCGCTTCAGTTTTCCACGCTTCGGCTGATTTTCCGATTCATCTACTTCACCCGCTGAAGTGTCGTTAACAACTGGAGCTGCCATACTTTCCTCCTATTTTTTATCTTTTAAAATAGCCTTATAATTTTTTTTCTCCTTTGTTACTACAAAAAACCCGCTCTCTCTATATCCTCACAAAGAGAATAAGAAAGAACGGGTTATCTATTAAAATTACGCAACGCTACTTTTGGAGCCTTTCGCCCCGCTTTGAGTCCCGGTCATAACTCACCTAATTTCACACACGACCCAGACCATTTATGATGTGGATCCACTTGACTGTTTTGTGGCGTAGGCTAGGCCTTCATAAGGAACGAAGTTTCGTCGCAACAATAGCCTGGTTCGGAATGAGCGCCAGCGAATGTAGGGCTAGGACCAACGTAAAACATAAGATAAAGGGCTGAAAGTCCGACACAAAAAGCTTAGCTACGTTTTTTGTGTCGCACATTCAGTGCTCTGATACACATATCGACCTATACCTAGCCCTACATTCGCCGAAGGCTCATTTCGGATCTAGGCTATTGGTGTACCGGAGCTTCGCTCCTCATGAAGGCTTCGCCAAATGCCGCAAAAGATCAAAAAAGCAGCGTTTCGTAATTTTAATACACGACCTAGACTGCTTGCTTTTCCTCACTATCAGAAAAGAGACTTTGACAGTCACCTTTATCCCAAGCTTTCTTGAGTTTTGCCAACTGCTTTTTGGAGACTCCACCCAAAAATTCAATCGCTCCCATCAAGCGGGCTCTTGTACGATCTTTTCCTAAGAGGTCAGCAGAATCAAAAAGAGGAGGCCCATTTTTCTTACCCATAATAGCTGCAAAAAGTAGAGGCATAATAATCTTCTTATGATGAACGCCAAATGCTTCAGCTACAAATCGAGACGCATCATGCACACCATCGCTTTTCCAATTTTCATTTTCTTCCATGTGCCAAACTAGTGCCTGAAAAATAAAGACTGCTTTATCTGGAGAAATACCCTTTGGAGCGAAGAGTTCCGGGGTATACCCAAGGTTGTTGATAAAGAAGAAATCACAAACTTCAATGAAATCCCCAAAAGTTTTGAGGCGAGTGTGGCAAAGAGCCATCAATTTTCCCATAAAGGCGTCATTAAAACCCCAGTCCTTAATCCTACTCCATAGCTGATTTTGAGGAATATTATTAATAAGATACTGCTGGTTAAGCCATTCTAGCTTACGGACATCGAAAACTGCACCCGAAACACCTATTCGAGAATCATCAAATTTTTCAATAATTTCCTCTAGAGAATAGACTTCTTTATCCTCAGGCATACTGTAACCCATAAGAGTCATAAAATTAACAAAGGCCTCAGGAAGAAATCCACAATCACGATAATAAAAAATCGAAGTCGGGTTTTTTCTTTTGGATAATTTTTTCCCATCAAGACCAAGTAATAACGGCATATGCATAAAAACAGGTGCTTCCCAAGCAAAGTACTCGTAAAGAAGAACGTGTTTAGGAACAGAGCTCATCCACTCATCACCACGAATCACGTGAGTAATTCCCATAAGATGGTCATCTACGACATTGGCCATATGATAAGTTGGGAACCCGTCTGCTTTCATAAGAACCTGGTCATCAACATCTGCCCAGGGCACAGTCACTTTCCCCTTAACTTTATCCTCGTACACGCATTCACCAGAAAGAGGAACTCTCAAGCGAACCACAAAAGATTCTCCTCCATCTACACGCTTTTGGACCTCCTCAGAACTTAGATCCCGATATCTCCGGTCGTAACCTTGATGACCACCAAGTTTAGCACTGGCCTCGCGCATTTCAGTCAGTTCTTCTGGGGTGGCAAAGCATTTGTATGCTTTTCCTTCATCCAATAGTTTTTGAGAATATTCTTTGTAAATTTCAAATCGTTCTGATTGTCGATATGGACCGAAATCACCGCCTACATCTGGCCCTTCATCCCACTGGATGTTACACCACCTCAATGTATCAAAGATGTTTTGTTCATATTCCGGTCGGGAACGGGATTGATCCGTATCTTCAATACGGAGAATAAATTTTCCCTTATGATGTCTTGCAAAAATCATATTAAACAAAGACATGTAAGCTGTTCCAACATGTGGATCGCCTGTAGGAGAGGGCGCTATACGAACACGAACTGACATACTATTTCCTTAAACAAAGGTAAAGGGATTACATATTCCACCATCGGCCGAAAACTTAGAATTTGAGACGAAAAAAGATCATCTTGGAAGTCCCAGCTTGTACTCAATGGTGGTATAATTAGGAAATAATTGTCCCTGTTTACACCTTAGATTTCAAGGCTAAAAGAAGTAACCTATACCGAAACAAATTCAAGAATTGGTTTTTTTTCCGATCTTTAACTTTGTTTCGGTATACAGACAGTTAGGAACTTACAGAAAAACTGTCTGAAGGCATTGCTTTCCCTTGCATCAGAAGAATTAAGTCTTTCATAACATTAATAGTTTCCATTAGCTGTAGGTCATTGATACCGTACTCTTCTTCTGAGTCTTCATCCTTATCAATATTTTGAAGCTCCTCAAGAAAATTCTGATAATTTTTATTCCCTTCAATGCGTAAGCTCGAGTTTTTCTTTAGAATTACAACATACTTAGTAAAAGAATCTCCAGGAACCTGCAAGTCAAAATTATACAACTTCATCATCTGTGCACGATGATAGTATTCTACATCTGAAAGATCATCAACAAAATTTGCATCAATCGTATCATTCTCTAAAGGATACTTTGCAAAGCTTTCACCTATATCAAATTCTGACAAAACCCCGGGAACTATGATGTCAGCAGGAACTCCTGCAAGCTGAGGGCTCTTACCTGAAACAGTGTAATATTTTCCCCTTGTTACCTTATATTCTCCTTGAGGGTTTGCCACCCCTTCTCTTGAAGAATCTAAGGAAAAGGTCTGGAAAGTTCCCTTTCCAAAGGTATGATCATCTCCTACGATAATGGCTCGTCCATAATCGTGAAGAGTCTGTGCCACAATCTCTGCTGCAGATGCACTCGCTCTATTAGTGAGAACTATAAGAGGCCCATTCCATGCAGCTCTACCATCCAAATCCCTTAGATGCTGCAAATTTCCATCTCCATCCTTAGTAGAGACAATAATTCCCTTAGTGATAAATAAGCCTGTCACTTTAACTGCTTGATTGAGAATCCCTCCGGAATTATAGCGAAGGTCTAAAATAATACCCTTGAGATTTTGCTCCTGCTCGAGCTTCTGTATTTCATGGTACAGATCAGATGATGATGATGACTGAGGATCTTGATAAAAAGAATATAGAGTAATATGGGCAATAACCCCGTCACCATAGGGTTCATATTCCGTTTTAATACGACTATCTTCGAGAACAACCTCACCTCGAACGATTTTAACATCAAATTTTTCCTCGTTCTTCTCTTCCTCTTCCTCCGCAATATTCCTAAGAACGGAAAGAACAACAGCTTCTCCTTCCTCTCCTCTTATTAACTCTACAGCCTCAATTATCTCCAAACCCACTACGGGTTCCCCATCTACTGCAATAATACGGTCTTCTGCCTTCAACTCTCCTCCACGAAAGGCAGGTCCTCCTTCAATGATTTTTGTAACGGTAAAGCCATTCAAATCATCACGAAGCTGAGCTCCTATTCCAAAAAGTCTCTGTTGAACCCCAATCATAAACTGAGTGGCCTCTCCAGGAGTAAAATATGCCGTATGAGCATCAAGAGCGGAAGCGGTTGCTTTTAAGATATAAGATAAAATCATACGTTTTCTTTCGAGCATATCCTTAGTTAAAATATCTTCCTCATAGTTCAATCTACGCTTTTCGATACGTTGCAGAGATTTTTCCCTTACTTCTTCATCCAGCTTCTCAGCTGATTCAAGCTGAAGAGCCTTTAACCTAAGAAGGCGATCATATAGCTGATCTTCATTTCCTGCCCATTTCAGGTCTTTAAATTCAGAAACTTTGACATCTTTTGGCAATTCATCGCTTTCAATGGTCTCTTTCCAGTCATTTCGACGCTTAATTGCTACTAACATTTTTTTATGGATCTCAAAAAAAATGGAATAATTACCGTTTTTGTAGTTCTCCAGAGCCCCAATAAGTAGGTTTTCATTGGGTTCTAGCCACTGAAAGATGTCTTCTTCGGTAAAATAAGTCTTTCCACGGTCCAATTCTTCCAGGAAATTCTGTAAAATACGCTTAATAAGCGGGCTATTTAGCTCTTTATAGTTAGCGTGAGCAGCCATAATTTCTTTGACTTTGACCATCACATCAGGGCTATCTATCTCAGGAAGCTTTGATTCAGCAACAAAAGAAGTAAATAGCAGAAAAACTGTTAACAAGTACCTATGAAGCATAATTCCCCCACTAATTCAATCTATGTCTACCCTACAAAGATAGTTCGATTGCAGTTGCATTTCTATTTTGCTCTGAAATAGTCCACCTTATTAGCTAAAGCACTTTACTTAATCACTATACAGGCTCAGATAGCGCTTGATCTAGGGTGAACTATGCCCATAAATGGGAAGATACCCCTATTTTAGGGTTAAAATCTACCAAATTTCCTCTAATTTTCTCTATATATAGCTCTTTTTGAGTAGATAAGAAAAAAAAATTCATAAATCCTTAACAATTTCTTGGTTTAAATTATCTATATATGCATAATATACATCTCTTTAAGGAAAAAAAGTTATAAAAAGAACGCAAAAAATCTATTAGATTATTAACTTATTTGGAGGTTATAACAATGTCTACTGAACTAGCTCATGTAACCGATGAGACTCAAGACAAAAAAGTGGTTTCTATCACTGAAGCTGCTAAAATTAACAACGTTACTCGCCAGGCGATTTACGTTGCAATAAAGCAAAACAAACTTAGAGCAAAAAAAGACACCACTCGTTGGACAATCCACCTTGACGATTTGGCTGAATACCGTAAAAACAAGTATTCTCGTAGCAAGTCTGTCTTCGGTGGCGATCTTCTTTTTGACAATGCTAAAGGATACTACTCTGTTAATCAAGTAGCTAAGATTCTTGGTGTTCCAGCTCAGAAGATCTATTACGCTCTACGTACTAACATGCTTAAGTCTACTCGCAAGGGTGCTGCTTGGGTCATCCACGTTAACAACGTAGAAGAATACCGTGATAGCTTCATTGAGAAAAAAGCTAACAACAACATCGCTGGCTAATTTCTACTCTGGAATTGAACAACACCTTATCTGACCGCATTGATCTCGACCGCCTTCGCCACTCTCAGCTTGCTTTTCTAAGTATACTTATTTATAAAAATAAAACCTTGCTTTCACCCGTTGGCAAGGTTTTATTTTTATATCTTATATAGTTTACAAACTATATCTATAAATCAATTATATTAAACCAAGAACTGTATATTTGCGCTGACTAAGGTCTTCTAAGATGTACAACAGTTTCTACATGGGAAGTTTGTGGAAACATATCATATGGTTGAACATTAAGGATTTCAAAACCTCCGATCTTTACTAAATCAGAAAGGTCCCTTGCTAAAGTTGGGGGCATACAGGATATATATATAATATCCCTGAGATTTGAGGAGTTCAGAGCCTTTAATACACTCGGATCCAAACCAACCCGAGCAGGATTTACAATCAAAAAATCCGGGGAGAAACTGCTCATAATTTCGGGGAGAACCTTTTCTACATCGGAGCATGTGAAACTCGTCAAAGAATCCAATCCGTTTAATTTTGCATTTGACTTAGCCAATCTCACAGCATCAGGATTATTTTCGACACCATGAACCCTGAAACCACTAGATGCTAAAATGAGACTGAGACACCCTATCCCGCAGTATAGATCGAGGACTTTTTTAGACTTCGTCTGAGCAACAGCCTCCCTGACCCTTTCATATATATGTAAACTTTGTTCAGGGTGATTTTGTACAAATGCTCGTGGAGAGCAGGTAATTTTTATACCGTCTAATAATGTGAACTCAGAAATGGGGTTGCCAATACTTAGCTCCTTACCATTGCAAAAGACGCTCGCCCCAGTAAAAAAGGCCAAAGTAAGAAGCGATCTTTTCATCGAGTCAGTGAAATTAGCTGGAATCTCATTCTTAAATTGAAAATGGAGTGTGAATTGCTCCCCTTCAACGCGTAAAATTGTTACAGAACCAGAATTTCCTCTTCTACAATTTAGACCTTTAACAATATCTCGGACATTCATAAGAATTTGATCATCTTCAAAAGTAAAAATCGAACAATTCTCAACACTCACCAAAGACATCTTATCAATACCTACAAACCCAATATGAAAACCAGGATTACCAGGACGGAGAGACAGCTTTATATTCCTGCGATATGACCAGATCTTTGTAGCGGGAATCACAGGAGAAACTTCCCCTATTTCCAACTTTCCTATTCGCTTCAGGGAATCTTCAACAAATGCTCTCTTAATATCAAGCTGTGAAGAATACTTAATATGCTGCATATTACAGCCCCCACACTGACCGTACTTCGGACACTTCGGAGGACCTCTTAAAGGACTTGCCTCATGAATTTCAACAAGCTTAGACTCAGCAAAAGACTTCTTTTTTTTTGTGATAAGAGTAGAGACAATATCACCCGGAGCTACCATAGGAACAAATACAACCATGTTTTCATGACGTAATATCCCCTTTCCGCCAAATGCCATGGCTTCAATTTTTCCCTTTACAATATACTCTTGTTTCATCTCTTGAATCTAATTTGTAAAATAAATAATAAAATATATAATTAAGTAGAAAGTATTATCTAATAATAAGTTAAAAAAATCAATGAAAATACGTTCGAATTATTAGAAAAAACTCCAAACAAGATAAGCAAAGTTACTTATCTTAAAGATGCCTAAACCGCAGAGTTCTAACATCTCCCGTTAGGCCTTAACCCTCATCGAATCAGAACTTTTTCTGGACATTAAAACCTTGTTTATAAGATTGTCGCTAGAAGGGTCTGTGTAAAAAAAAAAGGTTATTTTATGAGCTTTACTGCCTTAGGAAATTCAGATATTAGCCGCGAAATATCGCAAGTAGTGGATAATGAGAATTCCAGAAATCAACATAACGAGGCAATTCCTCATACCTGGAGAGGACATCAAATAAGGAACCTAACCACGGGAACCCTTGCACACTCTCATTTGCTAAGTAGCATGCCCATAACCCAGGCTTTCGTAAGCCAGCATGGATTGACAATTCACCTCGCTCAATTTGTCCAAAACCAAGATAAAGAGAACAGCAAGTATCTCCTGAATGAGAAAATCAATCCTTCTGAAGGCACAAAACTAAAAATTTCAGGTATCAAAAAAGTAGCAACCAAACTTCTCCTTAACTTTCCAGCCCTCACTCTTGATAAAGGACCTCGAGATTTATTATCGAAACTCCCTTCTATAGCTTCCATACAAACAGATGAACTATCGGACCTTGAAACTGAAAGTTCTCAAGAAATAGTCAAAGACGAAGATCGCGACTCTCAAAGAAACGAGTCATCATTGCAAAGGCCAAGCTCACCTGCCCACAGAAATGAAACTCTAGGTACCCTGGAAGTGCCATCCAGGGTCACAGGCTCAGATGGTATTCCACCGCAATTTTCTGAAACTACAAGGGAGCAATTAATTGATGCTCTTATTTCAGAATATGAAAGAACGGGAGCTTTAGAATTTGAGACCCTTCATGAAATCTCTTTAGATATTAGTGACAACGAGCAAGAGATAGAACTCTTTGTTCCTGCCAACGCCAACGTATTTCTTGAATTTGAATCTCCTCCCGGATCTGATACAGAAAATAGTGTCCGATTAGCAGAAGATCTCGGTTTCGAAGTCATTGGATATGCTTCAGATGAAGACTACGAGTTCGTTATTGCCAACGATTAACCCTAGTATACCAAATCTTTTGATGAATACAGAAATGACTTCAAGAATTGGTATACTTGCCCTCTGTTAGCCCTGAATTTAACAGAGTATCCGCCATTTTTAAAATTCGGATTGCCATATTTCTTCTAACATGATAAAAATTCCATTTGTCTTTACGCGTGTACGGGAGTCACCTTAATGAAAGTTCCTTTCTTACCCTTTATAGGAAAAATCCCCTGGTTTAAAGTCACAGCAGTTGGAACATTCCTTTTCTTTATGGGTTTCATGTTATTCGTGGGTATCTTTACTCATGCTAGATCCCCTTACACGACTAAAATCCGGGCTCAAAAGATTCAAGAAATTCGAAATGAAGCCATCGCTCAAAAACGTAATGAGCAAACCCAGTCCCAAAAAGATCATTAGAATTTATGTTGTCTCTACTCATTACCATGTTACCCATATACTTAATCGGCAACCTACACTGTATCGGTATGTGTGGCCCTCTTGTGATGATGCTTGGCAGGCATAAATTCCGCCATATGTATTTCCTTGGCAGAACTCTTTCATTTAGCCTCGCAGGTATGGGCGCTGGTGAAGCCGGGGCTGTTTTAAATATTATCCTCAAACAATACCATGTTTCTGCCGCTACAAGCTTTATATTCGGAGGCGGAATTATTATTCTGGGTATATTTCAAATCCTTGGTCTCCAATACCCAGGTTATCACTGGCTTTCTCAACAAACGTCCTCATTAGGGAAACGCTTAACTATTCTGATACTAAAAGATCAGCCGCTCACAACTTTTCTTTTTGGTTTTTTCACAATCATGCTTCCATGTGGTCAAACAGTCATCGTATTTTCCGCATGTGCTCTAGCAGGAGATGCACTAGAAGGTCTCATCAATGGTTTCGCTTTTGCTGTTTTGACTTCTCCTTCTCTCTTTCTAGCTATGAATGCTCATAATCTTCTAAACAAAATGAAAAAATATTATCAAAGTATCCTAGGATGTCTGGCAATACTTGTTGGAATATTAGCCGTTCTCCGTGGCTTGGCCGAAATAGATATTGTCTCTCACTGGATACTCAACCCCTCATCAGCGCCTATCTACCACATAGTAATTTTCTAAGCTTATACCCACCTCGTATCAAATTTGTGATTTACGAGCTGATTTTTTGCTGCTTGACCGCCGTGTTCGATCTCAATAACATACCTATGTTTATAGAGATCTCCACACTTAACCAGGGCGTTGTTGCATAATTTAATACGTTCACAATCATTTATTTAACCACAGAGAGCACCGAGAGCACAGAGAGATCGAAAAATGCATAAAGTCTCTCAGAATATGCTATCAACTGATCTGTGATTTTTTATTTCCTCTGTGCCCTCTGTGATCTCGGTGGTAAAATTTTAATCATAAGCCTCTTGTAGACGCATGTTTTATGCAACAACGCCCTTAGCCAGTCAGAAAAATTGCTGCACAAAATTCACAAATTTGACACGAGATTAGTATATACCGAAACTAATCCAAAAACTGGCTTCAGTATAGACAGACTAAAGAAAAAAGTATTCTATTGGAGACGAATCATATATATATGAATAAAAAACCCCCGACACTTCATGGATAATTACGATCTCATAGTTCTTGGTTGTGGCCCCGCAGGAGAGAAATCTGCTGTAAAATCTGCCTATTTTGGATACAAAGTCGCCATTATAGAAAAGAGTCAAGTACTCGGTGGTGCTGCCGTTCACACAGGCACACTCCCTTCTAAAACTCTAAGAGAAACAGCCCTCTATCTTTCCGGAAAATACGAAAAAGGCCTCTATAGTATTGAAAGGAAATTGGAAGAAGAAGCTTCCATACAACATTTCCTCTATAGAAAAAACCAAGTTTCCTCTACAGAAGCTGGTGAAATAAAAAATAACATCCTTCTCCATAACGTCGACCTATATACGGGATCAGCTTGTTTCGAGGATCAGAATACCATTAGTATAAGTTCCTCAGATGGAAGTAAAAAATTCATACGCGGTAAATTCATAGTCATCTCAACCGGATCAATTCCATACCACCCTCCCGAAATTCCCTTTGATGGAAAGCGCATCCATGATTCCGATACAATTCTAAATATCACTCGCTTTCCCAAAACTCTTTGTGTTGTTGGAGCCGGCGTAATCGGTTGTGAATACAGCAGTATTTTTTCCACAATGGGTGTAAAAGTCTATCTTATTAATAAATACGAAGTCATCCTTCCCTTCTTGGATCAAGAGATTTCAAACTCTCTCATTGATCAAATGAAAGAAGATAAGATTGAGATGCTATTTAATGACAGTGTCAATAGTGTAAGTACCCCAAAAGATGATCTTACCCCTATAACTGTGAGCCTAAAGTCAGGGAAAAAACTGCATGTCGATATGTTTCTTTTTGCCTCAGGACGCGTAGGCAACCTAGGCGGTCTGGCTTATAAAAAAGTTGGCCTGGAAGTCAACAGCCGCGATCAAATTTCTGTCGACGAAACTTATCGAACTAACATTCCTAATATTTTTGCCGTTGGAGATGTCATAGGTTTTCCTTCTTTAGCGAGTACAGGAATGGATCAAGGTAGAATAGCTGTTGCTCATATGTTCAAAACTGAAGACTTGGATCATATCGCAACAGTTCTCCCTTATGGTATTTACACCGTCCCTGAAGTCTCTACAGTTGGTGTAAGTGAAGAAAAAGCACTAAAAGATAAGTTAAACTACTGCGTAGGCAGAGCTAGATACTGCGATATGCCTAGAGGAAAAATAATGGGTGTAGAAGATGGCTTTCTCAAGCTAATCTTTGATCAAGAAAATATGACAATCCTAGGAGTCCATATAATTGGAAATATGGCAGCAGAAATCATTCACTACGGACTGACCCTCGTAGAAGACAAGAAAACCCTAATGCACGTAATTTCATCCGTATTCAATTACCCCACTTTGCATGACTTGTACAAGTACGCCTGCTATGATGGTTTGAGTAATTTAAGCGGCCACAAAATTAAAAAGTGAGAGTAGATAAATTATGAGTAAAGAACCCATCAGCCTTTATATTTTCCGTTTTGTAATGGGAATAGGACTCTTCACTTTTATGTGCCTTCTATACTGGTCTTCAGAGCTTCTGGAAAAAGATATCAAATCCCTAAATAGAGATGTTGAAGAACTAAAAGAACTCGTGTCCGCAAATAGAATGGAAACACAAAAAGTACGAACTGATGTCCTAAACTCTCTTTTAAGAGAACAAGGAGAACGGCAGAGCTTCCTCAAAGATATTCTCTCTCTCAAAATGCAAGCACTTAAAAGTGGAACTGGACAAGACTATGAAAATGAAATCCAAACAAACAGATCCCCTCATAGAGATCCAGCTTTTAAAAACCCAGATCATACGCAAATAGATCCGGCTCTTCCTAATCTTCTTGAAGAAGATCTCTTTTACAGCGAAACACTCCCAAAGATGTTGGGTCCCGACTTTATTCCACACGGAACAATGCGAATGGGATCTATTGGAAGGCCAGAAAATCTTCACCCATTTAATGGATTTCGAGATGTCTCTAACATGATTAGCATGTGTACTGTCTCTGTAGCAGGTATGAAGTACGGTAAATTCGAAACAATGTCACCTGACATGGCCGTGAAACTTGAGGAAAGAATTATCAATGAAGACGGTACTTCTGAATATTGGGTGCATCTCCGCCAGAATGTATACTGGCAAGCACTAAAACAAGAGCATTTCCCAGAAGATTTAATTCTTTCTCCTCATTTTTTAAAGAAACATAAAGTCACAGCTCATGATTTTAAGTTCTACCTCGACACTATCCAAAATCCTCACGTCCAACTTCCTGCTGCAGTATCTCTTCGAAACTATCTAGGTGACATCGTAGAATTTAAAATCATTGATGACTTTACCTTTACTGTCCGTTGGAAAACCCAAGAAGCTCCTGCTGATGGAGAAGCACTGAATAAAAAAGTTAAATACAGTGCAAAAGGGCTTACCGGGGAACTCAAACCCCTGCCACGCTTCGTCTACCAATATTTCCCCGATGGAAGCAAAATCGTAGATGAAGATGACGATCCAGATACCTATAGAAATAATTCAGTTTGGGCACAAAATTTTGCAGAACATTGGGCTAAAAATATTATCCCTAGCTGTGGAGCCTGGATCTTTGATGGAATGAGTGACGAAAGAACCCTCTTCACCCGTAACCCTGATTTCTATGAGCCTTATGCTGCTTTACCTCAGAAAATGGAACTCAATTTTAAAGAAACAACAGAAGCCGTCTGGCAAGACTTTAAATCCGGAAAAATCGATTTCTACAACGTAAGACCCAATCAACTCGCAGAACTAAATGACTTTTTAAAAAGTGATGATTACAAAGATCAAGAACAAAATGGTCTGGCGATACACCGTGTTGATTACATCACAAGATCCTACAACTATGTTGGCTGGAACCACGCCACTCCTTGGTTTCAAAATGCAAAAGTTCGCCGAGCTATGACTATTGCCATTGATCGTTCCAGAATTATTCGCCAAAATCTTAATGGCATGGGTGTCGAGATGACCGGCCCTTTCTTTAGGTATTCGCCCTCCTATGACAAAGATATTACCCCTTGGCCATACGATCAAGACGAAGCTCGAGAACTTCTCGAAGAAGATGGCTGGTTTGACTCTGACGGTAATGGAGTCCTCGATAAGGAAATCAACGGAACTATTGTTCCATTTGAATTTACCCTTACTTATTACGTAAAAAATCCCACCACAAAAATAAATTGTGACTACATTGCCACGGCCTTAAAAGAGATTGGAGTTAAGTGTAAACTTAATGGCGTAGACATCGCCGATTTATCCAACGCCTTTGATGAAAAGGGCTTTGATGCCATATACTTGGGCTGGGCACTGGGAACACCTCCAGAAGAGCCCAAACAATTATGGCATTCATCAGGAGCCAAAGAGAAAGGATCTTCTAATGCTGTAGGTTTTCAGAGCAAAGAGGCCGACAGCATCATTGAAGACCTACAATACGAATACGACATGGACAATCGCCTCGAGTTGTACCACCGCTTCCATTCTATCGTTCATAGCGAAGCTCCCTACACCTTCCTTTACACACCCAAAACCACACTATTATACAGGGATTATGTCCAAAATGTTTTTATTCCTGCAGAAAGGCAAGACCTTATTCCAGGGGCGAATGTTGCTGAGCCAAGTTCTAGTTTGTTTTGGATTAAAGAACCCAATCACGGATAGGGGGATACGGTAAAAATATGATATCCTACATTTTCCGACGTTTACTTTTACTACCGTTTACTCTGTTTTGTATCGTACTCGTAAATTTTTTCATCATCAACCTTGCCCCAGGTGAGCCTACATCCGTGACAGAAATTTCTGACGAAGGAAATGTCACGCGAAGCGAAGAGCAGTCTGTACCCTCTATAGCAGACGATCAATACTTACAATTCAGAGAATATTATGGTTTAACCCTGCCTATTTTCTTAAACACCTGGCCCAGTATTGATTTTGATGAACTACTAAGAAACCTACACAAACTATCTTCTCGCAAAAACTCTGAGGGTGATGAAAAGGAGATGGATGCCAAAGAATACAACTCCTTACGCATCAGATTTGGCGACCAAGCTCAATATACCCTCCCCCATCTCCTAGCTATTGCAAACAATATCCAGGAAGATATTGCTGTCCGTCGCTTAGCAGTCCGCTATTTTGTCCGAGGAGGTACCCGACAAGGATACGTTGGGTCACAACTAAGCTCTGAACAAAAACTTGAAAACCGAAAAATCGCCAAGGACAACCAACTTCTTAGAGAGTTCCTTCTCATACCAAACGATTCAAGCACTCTTACCTCAGAGAAAGTAGGCCTGCTTAACAGATGGTACGAGGAAAATGCTGAAAGTCGCCATTTCGATCCAGACAGTGCTCAAACATGGAAGATCTTGTTCTTTGAAACTCGTTTTTTACGTTACCTTACTCGTGTGCTTACTTTGGATTTTGGAAGCTTACGCAACGACCCCAACAAAACCGTTCTCCATGAGGTAACTAAACGTTTTAAATACTCACTAACATTAGCTGTCTTACCCATGCTCATTACCTTCATTTTGTGTCAGGTAATCGGATTTTACATGGCTTTAAAGCAAAATAAATTTCAAGACATCTTCTTAAATATCATTGCATTAGTTCTTTATGCCACACCGGTTTTTGTTGTTGCCCCTTTTCTCATTGAAAAAGTAGCTCTTCATAACACCTTTCCTTTTACAGATATCAGTATCCCTTATAGCGGATTCACCAGTGATGAAGGTGTATATAATAATCTAAGTTCCTGGCAGCGCCTTTGGGACGTTGCACAACATATTGCCTTACCTTTAATAGCTATCATATACGGGAGCTTAGCAGCTCAGACCCGCCTATCCCGAACTGCCGTACTAGAAGTTCTTCGGCAAGACTATGTCAGAACTGCCCGGGCAAAAGGTCTCCACCCCTTTCACGTCCTTGTAAAGCACGTTGGACGTAATGCATCCATAACTATCGTTACCTCAATCGCTGGATCACTAGGGGTCATTCTAGGAGGCTCTCTGATTATCGAAACTATCTTTGAAATCAATGGCTTCGGAAGGTTTTTTTACGAAGCAATTATTAACCGCGACTATAATGTCATAATGTTTTCAGCTCTTGCAAGTGCCTTCCTTACATTAATAGGCTACCTCATTGCAGATATTGCTTATACTATGCTTGACCCAAGACTAACACTGGATTGAAGATGTCAGAAAAAAAAATAATCCTAGACTCTTACTGGCAAATAATTGGGAAGCAGTTTCTTAAGCAAAAGATTGGTTGCTCCGCGATGGCTGTCGTAAGCCTTTTTGTCCTTATCGGAATTTATGCCCCCTTCCTCGCTTCCAGTAAACCACTAGTAGTTTATTACGATGGAGAAATTTACTTCCCATTGTTTAAATACTTGTTTTGTTCAGCATTATTTACAAAGAAACTAGATATATTTTTTAATATATTAGCATGCACTTTTCCATTTTTCTTCTTCACTACTTTTTTTATTACAAAATGGAAACGACAAATCCTTTTCTCGATAGCATTTATCCAAGTTTTCCTTTTCTCTTACTATGCCTTTGGTGTAGTAGTAGACCCTGCAAGCGACCCAACACTAAATGCTGCCCGACAAAGCGAAATTCAGCAACGCTTAAAAGATAAAGGCGAAGATCTTTTACTTAGTAAACTTCCCTTAAATTCCAACTGGGTCTTTGATCTCAAATACCTCAACAACTATGCCCGCCTGAATAAGGTTCTTCGCTACCAACAACGCCTTGATCAACACCATCGAATGGCAAAATATTCAGAAGCATACTACGAAAAAAACCAAATGAAATTACCAACCCTATGGCAAGTTGAGCATAGCCACGAAATTGAAGAAATCGAAAGGCATCATCAATTTTTAGAAAATAACAAGGAAGGCTACGAGCAAACACAAAAGCAACTACCCTCTCTAGAACAGCACTACCTACCATTTTCTGAGGAATTCCTTCTTGCTAAATCGGAAGTAAAAATAAATCTGGCTAAGTTAAAAAAAATCCAAGGGACAGGCCAATTTCCTCAAGCAAAATCCATTTATGAAAAATCAAAAACTAGATTCGACTTTGTCTCCAAAATGTCATCAAATGAAAGAAAAAAACTCCGAAAAGCGAGAAGAACTCTTTCAAAGTATGAAGATACACAAGCTAATATGAACTACATACTCGACAGACAAAAATGGCTAGAGCAGGAATCTGCTAAAATTTCCTTTCAAATAATGCCCTTACTAAGACCTTTTCACTGGGAAGATGATGCTGGTGGCGAACAAGCTCTCAATAAATACGTGGATTGGTGGGAACTCACACGAATAAATAGAAAAGATCTCACGGCAGCTTTAATTTTTGGAATACGCATATCTCTAGTCGTAGGGCTAACATCTATGATACTTGCCTTATCAATAGGGGTTCCAATAGGCGCAATTGCAGGCTTCTACGGAGGGAAAATTGACATAGTTGTTTTTCGAGTATTAGAAATATGGGAATCTATGCCCACACTATTCATGCTCTTACTCGTTGTCTCAGTACTTCAAACAAAATCGATTTTCCTCATTATCACCGTCTTAGGTATTTTTGGATGGACTGGATTTTGTAGATTTGTACGAGGTGAAACTTTGAGACAGAGAAATCTACCCTACGTAGACGCCTGTAAGGCATTGGGACTCAACGACATAAGGATTATTTTCTCTCACGTATTACCCAATGCCATACCTCCACTTCTTACTCTCTTACCCTTTGCTATAATGGGAGCAATCACTAGCGAAGCAGGTTTATCATTCCTTGGACTTGGGGAAGAGGGGTCATGCTCCTGGGGTGTACTTATGGACGAAGGCAGAAGCGCTTTTCCTGGTGAAAGCTACCTTCTATGGCCGCCAGGAATACTTTTAACGATCCTTTTAGTAGCCATCGCTTTGGTTGGAGATGCCCTCCGGGATGCTTTCGACCCCAAAATGCACAAATCATGAGTGCTCATGGATACTCAAGAGTTCACCTTCAAAAACTTCATCTTCTACAAGCTTTTGACCCATTGGAACATCTTCTTGGAAAATCGGCTCTTTCTGAAAGTTCATTACCAAAACCCCTATCGTAACAAGAGCAGCCGCAGTAATTCTCCACCTACCGAGTGATTCTTTGAAAAAGTAGACTCCGATGACAGAACCAATTATTACACTCGTTTCTCTTAATGCAGAAACAGATGCCATTGTATTGAAACTTAAAGCCCATATCACCAGAACATAGGCTACCAAGGAACAACTGCCTCCAATGATTCCTGATTTGAAGCATTCCGCAAAACCCTTCAACACAGCTTCCTTGCCTCTAACTACCAGAGCAATTGCCAATAAAGGCCATCCAATAAAAGCAAATAACCAAGCACCATAAGCCAGAGGCTCTCCTGACACTCTCGCCCCAATACCATCCACAATAGTATAGGAAGCTATAAAGCATCCCGTTCCTAAGGAAAAGAATATTGCTTTTTTGCTGTCAACCGCTCCTTTTCCACGAGACGTAAAAGTAATACTCATAATTCCTATAGAAATGAGAGCGATCCCCACAATCTCTCGCAAGTCCAAAATTTCACCAGCAAAAAAATAAGATAAAAAGGCAACTAATAAGGGAGCTATGCCACGGGCAATGGGGTAAACAAAACTTAGGTCCCCATATTTGTATGACTGGGCTAAAAAACAGGAATATGCCGTGTGTAAAAAAAGAGAGAATGTAATGTATGGCCACGCTTCATTTGTTAAAGAAGGAAAGAAAACTAAGGATATGATAGCTACAAATGTCGATGACATGGCGACAGCAACAACAGTTAGAAACTTGTCATTGCCCCCTTTAACCAAAGAATTCCATGCTGCATGAAGAAGTGCAGCCAACAAGACCATTCCCATTGCTTGAGTGTGGTCTAGCACAACTTCTCCTTTAAATTATCTAAACGCCCTACCCTTTACATGTAGGAAACCTAGGTCGTGTATTAAAATTACGAACGCCTGCCTTTGGATCGGTCATAGCTAACCGACTTGTCTAAGTATGGAGAATTATGACCGATCCAAAATCAAAACAAAATGCTCTTAAAATCAGACATTCCCTAATTTGAAAACACGCCCTAGCCAAAAAATCCATTAAGCACTGAGAAAAATATAATGGCCAATACAGCTCCAATTGGTACAGTTACAATCCAAGAGACAAAAATATCCCGTATAGTATTTAAGTTAAGAGCACCTATACCTCTGGCAAGTCCTACCCCTAAAACAGCCCCCACTAAAGTATGCGTCGTTGAAACAGGGAGTCCCATTTTTGAAGCAATAAGAATCGTCGTAGCAGCACCAAATTCTGCTGCAAAACCTCTAGATGGAGTTAACTCTGTGATGCGCTTACCAATTGTATCTACCACACGCCAGCCCCATGAAGCTAAACCAATCACAATACCTGTGGCACCAAGCAATAAAACCCAAAAAGGGACTTCCGATGAGGTATTAACGACACCCGTTTTAATTGTAACAATAATTGCTGACAAAGGACCTATAGCATTCGCAACGTCATTCGCTCCATGAGCAAAAGCCATGCATGAAGCACTTAGGACCTGTAAACAGGCAAAAATCTTTTCTACGATGACGAATTCTGAACTATTTTGGTGAGACAATGTCTGCTTTTTAAGATTTGCTGCCGTATGAGAAACTTCATCGATCATTCCACCTAGATGAATATACACCTCACCTGTAGCATCACCTTGAGCCCTAAGTAAATGTTTTTGAGCCTTTTGCAAAGCAAATATTACTTGAGGATTCTGCCTGTTGTCTTCAAGCTCTGGACTTGTTTCTACATCGTACCTTCGTACAACTAAGTACCCAACTAAAGCACAAAACAAAGAAACCCCAATAGAAATAGCCATGGCACTAGCATTGGATAAATCTAAATGTAGATTTTTTAGTCCCTTAAATAAAGTGACCATAGTTAAAATCCCCGAGACCCAAAAAACAAGAAACGGAGTTAGTCGAATGGCTGCTTTAACGGGATGTGCATTATAAAATATTTTTCGAGATATAAACGTAAAGAATAAATAAGAAGAAGCAGCTCCCAAAAGCGGTGAAATCACCCAACTACCAACAATAGACGCCACTGTTCCCCAATAAACAGCTTGTAAACCACCATACATGGCCCCGAACCCTAAAACAGCCCCAACAATTGTGTGGGTTGTAGATACAGGCCAACCATAGTAGGAAGCCACTTGAAGCCAAATACCTGCAGATAACAGGCTTGCCATCATTCCGTAAATTAGAGCATGAGGATCACCGGCAAAGATCTCCGTATTAATAATCCCTTTTTGAATTGTTTGTGAGACCGACGCTCCAACAAATAATGCACCAGAAAACTCAAATATCCCAGCCAGAATCACAGCCCTTTTTAGGCTTAAAGAACCCGATCCTACTGAAGTCCCGATAGCATTCGCTACGTCATTTGCTCCAATATTCCAAGCCATATAAAAGCCAACGCAAATGGCAGCAATGATAAGGGTTGATTCATATTCCATTAGCTAAACCTTCTCACTTCTATTTTTTTTATAAATATAGAACCAGCAACTACTTATTTAAGTTCCAGCGTCATTCGCACTCGGTTTGCCAGCTTCTCAGAAAGATCAGCAATAGCACCAACTTCTCCCACAATATGCATGAGTAGAGAAAAAGTCGTGTAAGGTATCTGGTCTTCACTGTTGTATAATATTTTAATAACTCTTCTCTGTATGAGGTCCGCTTCATGCTCAAAATAGGCGACTTCTTCGACCATAGTTTTCACTTTTTCAGCCTCTGAACCTCCAAAAGAAGATTGCAAAAGTTCATGCATTTCTTCAATTATGAGTCTTACTTTGTGAAAAGCTTCCATATTTTTGTCTAAAAGAGCACTAAACTCTTCTTCAAAACCTTCAACTTTTTGATAAGGTTTCAAGGTAAGTAAAACACCGATATCTTCAGCTTTATCGGCTAAACAGTCTTGAATAGAAAGGATTTCCAGTAGATTCCCCCTATCTATAGGGAGAAAGAGACTTTTGGGGAGGTTATTTCGAATATCGTTTTTCGTTAAATCTGCGTTATGCTCAAGTTTACTAATTATTTTCGCTAAACCCTCAACAGCTTCCTGATCTCCGGCCTTGTAGCTTTCGATAATTTCACGGATTTTCTCCATGCAATAGCCCACTTCATCCATGTGCTTCCGAAGAGGGGCAAAAGGGGACTGATAAAATAAACTCAGGATTGCACGCATTTCTTACGCCTATGTTTTTTGACTTTCAAAGTTGAATACTGTATCGCTTTTTTCTCTTTTATGCAAATAATAGAGACATATCCCTGCTGTAATAAAGGACCAAATAACGTGGAAAAACAAGGCATCATCCTCAGTGTCCAAAATCTAAGCACAAAACTCCTTGTACAAGGTAAAACCGCAAAAGTCGTAGACAACATTTCTTTTGACCTACACTCCGGTAAAACTCTAGCGCTTGTAGGTGAATCGGGTTGTGGGAAATCAATGACTGCACTGTCTATTATGCGCATTCTCCCTGAGCCCCCAGCTCTTTATCCCGAAGGAAAAATCTGGTTTAAAGGTCAAGACCTGCTTTCTCTACCAGAAAAAATTATGCGAAGCATACGTGGAGATCGCATAGCTATGATTTTTCAAGATCCTATGTCGGCATTAAACCCTGTCTACACCGTCGGCAACCAACTTTTGGAAGTGGTTGAGCTACATCTAAATATTTTTGGTGAAGAAGCTCAACTCTCTATTTTAAAAGCACTCGATGATGTAGGTATCTCTGACCCGAAAAGGGTTGTTGATGAATACCCACACAAACTCTCTGGCGGAATGAAACAAAGAGTGATGATTGCCATGGCCCTTTTGTGTGAGCCCGACGTGTTGATTGCCGATGAACCCACTACTGCCCTGGACGTTACTATCCAAAAACAGGTCTTGGACCTCATTAAAAATCTTCAAGCCGAGAGGGGAATGGCTCTTCTCCTGATCACCCATGATATGGGTGTGGTTGCAGAAATGGCTGACGATGTTGTTGTCATGTATTCCTCACGTTCGGTGGAACAGGGAAATGTTTACGAAATCTTCGATAACATGTCACACCCCTACACCCAAGGCCTCTTTCTTTCCAGACCCCACCTAAACACTCAAAAAGGAAAACTTCACACGATTCCAGGAAATGTCCCCCCGATTACAAATCGTCCACAAGGATGCCACTTTACCCCCCGTTGCCCCTATGCTATGCCCAGCTGTCAAAAAGGAGACGTACCCAAACAGCAACGTACGTCTGCCAATCACACTACATTTTGCTGGCTATATCATGAAAGCGTACAATCAGGCTTAAAATGGGATTAACAAATGACTAATGAATTATTAAAAGTCCGAAATTTAAAAAAACACTTCCCTATTCTCGCTGGAATTTTTCGCCAAGAAGTGAGCAAAGTAAAAGCTGTCGATGGAATTGATTTTTCCATCATGCCTGGGGAGGTTCTGGGTCTCGTTGGAGAATCCGGATCAGGTAAAAGTACAGCTGCCCGTACCGCCATGCGATTAATAGAGCCCACCGAAGGTGAAATAACCTTTTGCGGAGAAGATTTCTGCGCTGCCAAGCCCAAGCGACTAAAAGAACTTCGTAAAGATTTGCAAATGATCTTTCAGGACCCGTACTCCTCTCTAAATCCCAGAAAAACTGTTGCTGAAACTATCGGAGAAGGTCTTTATTATCATGGAAAAGTAAAAAGTGTTCATGAAAGAAATGATCTTGTGGTGAAAACCTTAGAACAAGTCGGCCTAACCGCTGAGGCTCTCAATCGATATCCTCATGAATTCTCAGGTGGACAGCAACAAAGAATTTGCATAGGACGCGCCGTAGCCCTTAAACCACGCCTTATAGTATGTGATGAAGCCGTTTCGGCCTTGGATGTCTCCATTCAAGCTCAAATACTTAATTTATTGCTGGATCTAAAGAATAAATTTAACCTGAGTTATCTTTTCATCTCCCACGACCTATCGGTGGTCCGCTATATCTGCGATAGAATTGCCGTTATGAAAGAAGGCCTGATTGTCGAATCATCTCCCACAGATGATATCTTCTCTAATCCCCAAAGCGATTATACGAAAGAGCTGCTGAACTCCATTCCAATAGAACACCCCAGACAAAGAGAGGCTAGGTCGCATGTTAAAATTAGCTAACTGTTGATTTTGAAAGTATTTTGTCTTGATTTAGGATCGGTCATAACTCTCCATACTCAGACAAGTAGGTGAGTTATGACCGATCCCAAAATAACGTTTAGCCATTTTAATAGCCGACCTACATATTCAGAAGTTCGCGAGGCACGCCTTCAGGGATGAATTCATCTAAAACCTCTTGATTCACGACTAAGGTGCGTCCTTCAACTCTAGGCTGCCGCTTTCCTGTAAGCCTATTGAGCAAATCTTCCCCCT
>JBLFWS010000003.1:0-54138 GCA_047611865.1 Chlamydiales bacterium | reverse complement strand
CTTCCAGTGTTAGAGGATTGTCTTCAACGTTAGCCTTGATTTCTTGCTCTATTTTACCAGAGTATTTTTTAAACATTGCCTCAAGCGTACTTCTATGTAGGGTGTCCACCACTTCAGTCCCCTCACTTCCAAATTTGGGGCGATATTGTTCAGTAAAATTTCGCAGAACATTCGTTAACTGTCTCTGCTCTCTTTGACTGGAAAATGGGATGGATATCAACACCATTAAAGTTCTTCTCGAGCACAGATCCTTCATCGCAGGAATAGTATTCAGGTGATTTAACTGAACTGAAATATTCCGGTGGCTATATGACTCCATTAACTCTTCTATACTAAGTTATTTATGAGATCAATCCACGACGATCTTGGAGGCTTCCGAATAAGAGAGCCACTGCCGGATGGTGTGAGGTAGCTCTTTTATTTTCTCCCCATCTAATAATGCCTCCATGCCACCACGCTACCTACTAAACACAGGCTGATCTTGATAGACCTAAATAGATTGACAGGCAGATGGCCCATCGATTACAAAGAAAATGTGTTTAACATGCTCAGTGCTAGGTGACCTCTGTTGTTCGTCCTAAATGAGCACTCGACGCTTAAGGTTGTGTGTGCTTGGTCGGTTCACAAGCCACAACCTTAAATGATCGGTTTTTATTACAGGATCGTATATGCAGTGGATTTGGAGAGAGTTTGAGGTTTTGAGATGAATGAATTCCTTTTGTGGGTTCTGGTTTTCTGCCCGTTTGTTCAAACCCTGTTTTTTGCATTTGCCCCAAAGCTGCTACAGTCACGCCTGGGATTTATTTCATCCCTGTTCGCCGCGGGATACCTTGCGATTGTCATCCATTTTTCCCAAAATCTAGACCCTGCAAACACACTGCGTGTTAGTCAGGCGTGGGTGCCCCAGTTAATGGTAAACCTTTCTTTTTCTGCAGATGGCCTCAGTCTATTCTTTGCCTTGCTTATCACTGGAATGGGGGTGTTGGTCTCTATTTATGCACAAGGATACATGGACCACTCTGAATCGCGAATCTGTAAGTTTTACAGCTATATCAGTATTTTCATGGGGGCGATGCTGGGGACAATCTTAGCCGACAACCTGATAGTTCTCTTTCTATTCTGGGAAATTACAGGGGTGATATCCTACCTCCTAATTGGGTATAACGATGAAAATGTGGAAGCCAAAAAAGCCTCACGTCTCGCTTTTTTAACAACCTCGCTTAGCGGCCTCTGTCTATTAGCAGGAATCGTATTGATTGGGGTAGCCGGACAAACGCTTGAACTAACCGAAATAACTTCTACGGGGCTAATTGTTACCCAAAATCCTTCTTGGGTTCTTCCTATTATGCTTTTGGTCTTAATAGGCGCTTGTGGAAAATCGGCGCAGTTCCCCTTACATTTCTGGCTACCGGCCGCTATGACGGCTCCATCCCCTGTGAGCGCCTACCTACACTCAGCTACAATGGTGAAACTAGGGGTTTATTTGATTGCGCGTCTATTTGACTTGTTCTCAGAGACTTCCCTTTGGTTCCCATTAGTAACAACATTTAGCTTAAGCACCGTTCTCATCGGAGGTGTCTTTGCTTTACGCGCCTACCGGTTGAAACAAATTTTAGCCTATGCAACGATTAGTCAGTTAGGCTTCTTTATTAGTTTCTACGGGTTAGGCTATCCTACAGGGTTAGCATATGACTACGTACACATCTTTAACCATTCGCTATACAAAGGCAGCCTATTCATGCTGGTAGGTATCTTGGCCCATTCAGCCAATGTAACTGATGTTCGCCATTTGGTGGGACTGCCAAGGAAGATGCCTTTTTATAGTCTTATATTCGCGATTTCTCTAGCTGCAATGGCTGGCATACCAGGAACTACGGGGTTTCTTAGTAAGGAACTAATAATAGGCGACCTTGTTTCCGCCTACAAAGAGCAGCCTTCTTTTGCGCTTGCGGCTGGAACACTATTAATTGGGCTTCTAGTAAAAGTTGCATTTACCTTCCGTCTCTTTCATTACTTCTTTTTAAATAAAGAGGGTGTTGAGATTCATATTCAACGTCCCCCTAACTGGAAGCTTTTATTTCCGCCACTTCTGCTATCAATATTGGCTCTTTTTTGGGGAATTTTCCCAAATAGCCTAGAAAGAATTTCTCGCAACTATTTTATTGCAGGACTGCATAGTCTCGATGCTAAAGAAATTGTTATTTGGCATGGTTGGGGCCTTAACATTGCTATGAGCATTTTTCTTTTTCTAGGAGGCATTGCTCTTTTTCAATTCATGCGCCGCTTTGAGCGCGGGGCCCAGAGTGCTAAAAGTGATCATGGGCTTGCGGAGCTCTGTTCTGAGTTTTTTGATTACCTACCCTTCTATGCCCACAAGCTCACTAGCACCGTGCATCGACCACATGCCAAAAACCAGATCTACTGGATCCTTGCTGCTTTTTCATTGCTTATAGGCGGTGGAATCCTTGTGAATGGAGCTTTCTTTCAATTGCCAGAGGAACTATCCACACTTGAGGCTGCAGAAGCCATGTTGATTTTTGCAACAGGGTTGGTTCTTGTGATGAAAACACCTTTGCAGCGTTTAATTTCTCTCTGCTTTGTTGGCTTCCTGATTGTTTATTACTTTGTGCTACGACAAGCTCCCGATTTAGCAATGACCCAAATGGTCGTTGAAGTCGCGACCCTCTTTGTTTTACTGCTTGTTTTCATGAAACTGCCCACAGGCACCAAAAGTACACACAATTGGAAGCGCCTGCTTATAGCCTCGATTGCGGGGTGCAGCGCAGCTCTTATCCCAACTTTCAATGGGCGCTTTTTAGGCACTGATAGTTTGGCTGATTTCTTTCTACATAACAGCATCCCGTTCGCGGGGGGAGCTAATGTCGTAAATACCATTTTAGTGGATTTTAGAGCCCTGGACACCCTGGTAGAAATCACCGTAATAATGGTTGCTGCTCTGGGAATAGCGGCGATTGGTCCGCGGCGAACAAGCTATCGACTAAAACACCTTCCTTCCTTTATCCCATCTCCCGCCTTGCCAACAATAGTGCCGCTAATTTTTCTAATTACAATTCCCTTCTCCATTTATATTACTTTGCGTGGACACAACCAACCTGGAGGAGGGTTTACCGGTGGTATGATTTTAGCTATTTCCTTTGTTTTGCTCGGAATGGCAACTCGAAGGAGTCGCTTATTTCTCTTCGACCGTATAAACCCTCTTAGTCTAACGCTAACAGGATTTTTGATCAGTCTTGTTTCTGCTGTTGTTTCACTAGCAGATGAAGGAAAGTTTATGGTTTCGCGTTTTTACTTTGACACGGTCTTACTTAGCACTCCTGTTCTTTTTGATTTTGGTGTTTTTTTACTAGTGGTCGGAAGTGTTAATCTTATTTTAGGTAAGATCAGAAATCAAACCTTGCTGAAGGACGGTCAATGAACTTTCTCATGTTCTTAACCCTGGCCTCGCTATTTACTGGCGGAATCTACCTAATTCTTAGCATGCGGTATTCAGACATGCTTATTGGTATTGCAATCGTCTCAAACGGGGTTAACCTATTACTGCTCGAATCCAGTTGCCAGTCATTGAATAAAATAGACCCCTTACCACAGGCTCTCATCTTGACAGCAATCGTAATAGGATTCGCATTACTTTCCTTACTATCCGCGATCTCATTGAATCAGTTTCGAGGGCGCTCCTCAGACAATATTTTACCCGTTGAATGGGAGGAGGAAGCATAATGAGTGCAAGTACCCTTTTAATTCTTCCCTTTCTAATAGCGCTGTTTGCTTCGACCATATCCTTCACATCTTTAGGTAGAACTAAAAGTGTGCGAGCAATGCTGCTTATGCTGTCAGTTTTTTCTGCTTTAGCTCTTCTCTGGAAGAGCCTGAGCGACGGGATCATTTCAACCTCTGTCGGAGATTGGCTTGCACCATATGGCATTGTACTAATTGTAGATCCCTTTGCAGCTTTACTCTTGGTCACTGCTAGCGTTGTGTTTTTTTGCTGTCTATGGGATTTCGAAACAGAAAATACTTTTTCTATGCCACTTCTTTTCTTGTTGCAAGCAGGCATTAACCTTAGCTTTATCACGGGAGACTTGTTCAACTTGTTTGTCGCCTTCGAACTTATGCTCATGAGTTCTTATGCACTAATCGCTATTCACGGAAGAACAAGTAGGTCTGATAATTTGTTTAGCTATCTACTAGTTAATGTATTTGCTAGTTTTTTGTACCTAATAGCGATTGCTCTGTTTTATGGATATACAGGCTCTTTAAATTTCGCAGCGCTTGCACTGCTTTTTCAAGAGCATAGTGGTGGTGTTGCTTTGCTTCCAATTCTCGGGATTTTTCTCGTAATGTTTATAAAATCTGGTGTGTTCCCTTTTTACTTCTGGCTTCCGGACACCTACCCTCTCTTGCCTGCAAGGTTAGCAGCCTTGTTTGCTGGAACATTATCAAAAGTCGGCATTTATGCCATCTTCCGCATTTGGCTTACAGTGTACTCTCATCCGGAGCCTTGGCTCATTAATGGCTTTCTTGTATTAGCTGCTCTCACTATGCTATTTGGTGTTATGGGCGCGGTCTCTCAGGGGTCATTTAAAGCTATTCTCTGTTACCATGTGCTCAGTCAGGTTGGGTACATTTTATTCGCTATGACTCTTTCAACTTCTCTAGCCGTTACTGCGGGCATTTTGTTTATTCTCCATAATATGGTAGTTAAATCATCACTTTTGTTGATTGGAGGAATTGCCAGAGAGTATTGTGGTTCAGACTATTTAAAAAAGATGGGGGCTCTTTGGCACTCTCGCCCATTACTTGGGAGTCTTTTTCTGATTCAGTCCTTGTCTCTTGCAGGCCTGCCGCCATTTTCGGGTTTTTGGGCTAAGTACATGCTATTCCATGAAGGACTCACTCTGGGAGCGTACGCAGCAGTAACGGTAGGACTGATCACTAGCTTTCTAACCCTTTTCAGTATGATTAAAATTTGGGGAGGAGCATTTCAAGGAAAGGCGGAGCGCCCTCTAAGTAGTGTACAGAAAACAGCATACTATGGCCCGATTATACTTACCCTAATTGCGTTGTCAATGGGGCTTATGGCCCAATATTCAGTAGCCTTGTCACAAATAGCCGCAAATACCCTTTTAGATAGAGATGCCTATATCACCGCAGGATTGAAAGTTGGAGCCAAGGGGGAAAAATTATGAAATGGATGAAAAAACCTTTTTCGCTTTTGTTTTTCATTTCAGTTTTTTTGCGAGAATTCCTAAAAGCAAACCTATCCTTGGCCTATCTTGTAATTTTCATTAAACCCTCGAGCATCCAGTCTAAAATTGTTTCCTACGATATAAGCGACCTATCTCCATTTGAAGCACTTGCTTTGGCACAGCTAATCACTCTTACACCTGGCACCATAGCAGCATCAGTCGATGAAGCCTACAGAGAAATCAAGATCCATGTACTAACCTCGCAAGGCCCATCGGAAAATACTATTGCCCAAATTGATATAGGACTAAAAACCGCTTTGCTGAGGTTAACTCGATGACCATATTTATATTTTATGTATGTACCGTTATACTCCTAACATCCTTATTATGTGGAGCCTATAGACTAGCTCGCGGCCCAAGCCTACTAGATCAGATCCTGGCATTTGACTACATTTGTGTCTGTATTCTATCTCTGATTACTCTAAAATCGATCTACTTAGGTACAGACTTGTATTTAGAGATTATTCTAATATTTAGCTTGCTGGGTTTCGCTACTGTGATCAGCTTTATGGAAGTTTTTTTTGCACGCTTAAAAAAGAATGAAGGTGATTGAAATGCAGAACCTAACAGCGCTTGTTCTACTAGCAGGAAGTATTTTTATTCTGATAGCTGGGATCGGTATTGTAAAGCTGCCAAACACCCTGTGTAGAGCTCACGCTCTCTCGAAGGCAGGCACCTTAGGGATCGGCCTCCTTTTGATATCTCTTTTTGGGGTAATTGGCACCTATGCAGCTGCTATAAAGATTTCGTCAGTTATTTTATTTAATTTAATCACAATTCCATTGGCAGGACATATATTTGCTCGATACGCTATTAGAAAATATTGCGAATGAACATCATCACCTTATACCTTCGAAATGATGTCATTGATGTTAACCTTGTAGTGGCTACGGCACTTATGGCGGTTGCTCGAAAAGTAATCATTTTTGACTACAATGCCATTAGCCCTGCCTATATTTATGCAACCGCTCTGACCATTATTTCTTTAGGCTTAACTTACTGGCTGCTAACCCGTGAAGGAGGTAAAAATAGTTCAGCCAGCTCATTTGTCCCTAGTACTTCATTTCAATCCGATTTTGGGTTGAGCACCGATCTTTTACCGCCTAGCAAACTGTGGAGATCTCACTAACACCAAATGGGTTGGTTTCGATCTCCACAGTTCACCAGACGGGAAAATATCAGCACCCAACCCGAAAATCTAATTGAAATGAAGTACTAGCCCTATTCAGTTAAGTTGCTCTGAAACTCTCGGTCAAGAAGCTGCACTGTTGTGTCAACGCAAAATGAAAATGTCACCCTCTTGTGCAAAGTAGAAATGTCACCTTTGTAATAAAAGAGACACTTTCAATTGAGGTTAGTCTTTAGGCTTGTTACCCCTTCCCCCCATGGGGCGAAGACGGAAAATTAAAAATTTACTACTATTCCCATCCGATGTCTTTGGATAATTGACAATGGCTTCTTTCTATCCAAAAAGGCATCAACCTTTTTACGGTCCATCACACGCTCACAGTAAGACTGGTCTCCAAAGATCGTGTAATCGTACTCTTCACCATCAAACTCTATTCTTATTCCATCAACGTGCTCTGCTACCATTGCTGTTTTACCTGCCAACCTTCTGCCATTTCCCTTTGAGATCAGTTGGTAGGTTTTATGCTTGTATTGAACTTCCCAGGATTTAAATTATGATGAAATACAAAGGATACGCTGGTCACGCCGTTTACGACGATGAAGCCAAAATTTTTCACGGTGACGTTGTAGGACTTAATGATGTCATTACTTTCCAGGGAGAAAGCGTTCAGGAGCTTGAGCAAGCTTTTAAAGACTCAATCAATGATTACCTTAATTTTTGTAAATAACGCGGAGAAAAGCCTGAAAAAGCCTGTTCAGGGAAGTTTAATCTTCGTCTCTACCCTGACCTGCATGCTCTACTTGTAATCGAAGCTACTAAACACAAAGAGAGCTTAAATTCATTCATCATGCACACCTTAGTAAAAGCCTTCAGACATTAATTCATAGACTATTTAGAAGAATCAGAGCTAATCAAATTCATCTCCATCCTGGGATAAATCCAAAGAAGCTCTTTTCTCTATATAGTAATCGAAAAGGATCGTATCTATATCCGATTCAGCATCTCCCAAGTTTCTTAAACCTGAACTGCAATTTTGGCCAGACTACGTATTCCAGCTAAATTTTTCGTCATGTCATAAAAGAGCTTTGGTGACAAAGTCTGTTTGGCATCAGAAACGGACTTATCGGGTTCTGGATGCACCTCTACAATAATACCATCAGCCCCGGCTGCTGCTGCTGCCTGCGCCATCGGAGCTACTAGATAACGGATACCCGTTCCGTGGCTCGGGTCTACAATTACAGGAAGGTGGCTCAATTCTTTAAGAACAGGCACGGCCGCAATATCTAAAGTATTACGAGTGTAGTCCTCAAAAGTCCTGATCCCTCTCTCACAGAGGATCACTTCCTGATTACCTCCACTCATGATGTACTCGGCAGCCATCAACAACTCCTCATAAGTTGCAGACATCCCTCTTTTAAGGAGGATGGGCTTGTCGATTTTACCCAACTCCTTTAGCAGGCTGAAATTCTGCATATTTCTAGCTCCGACTTGGAGAATATCCACATACTTACAAATACAATCTATGGTTTCTGGCTCCATGATTTCCGATACTGTGAGTAAGCCATGGGCCTTACCGGCATCTCGCATAAAGGCTAGCCCCTGCTCTCCTAAACCTTGAAAAGAATAGGGAGAAGATCTTGGTTTATACGCCCCACCACGCAATACGGTAGCTCCGCCTTTTGCTACAATTTCTGCGGTTTCATGTATTTGCTCTTCGGATTCTATGGCACAGGGACCAGCCATAATGACTAAGTCCTTGCCCCCTATACAAAAGCCCTTTTTTTCTATAAGCAGCCTTTCTCCTTTCCATTCTCTTCCAGCCAATTTAAATGACTTTTTAAAAGGGGCTACCTCTTCGACGTAGGGCAAAAGCTTAAATCCTTCGAGGGAAACGCTATCATTTACTCCTCCAACAATTGCCAAAACATGTTTGCCCTTTTCTAGCTGGACATGCACTTCCATCCCCATCCATATAAGGCGGTCCCGCAATTGCTCTACATTCTCAACAGTAGCTTTGCCAGACATTGTTAAAATCATTGTTCACCTCAAACTAAAACGGGTTTAGTACATAAATTTAGAAACTCTTTAAGCAAGAGGTCTCCCTCAGGAGTCAGGATAGATTCCGGATGAAATTGGACACCGTAACAGGCGTATTCCCTATGCTTTACTGCCATCACCTTGCCATCAGAGGTTTCCGCTTCCAAAAGAAGAACATCAGGAAGATCCTCACGCTTTGCAATTAAGGAATGATATCTCCCAGCATCAAAGGGAAGGCTCATTTTTTTAAAAATCCCCTGACGACGATGAAATACTTTGCAGGGTTTTCCATGAACGATTTCTTCTGCCAGAGTAATTTTTCCACCAAATACTTCGACGATTGCCTGAAAGCCCAGACACACACCTAAGATAGGCACTTTAGAGGCAAATTTTCTAACCACCTCTTTAGTGATGCCTGCATCATCAGGCCAACAAGGTCCCGGTGAAATAATTATGCCCTCGGGATCTTTCTGTAAAAGTTCCTCTACAGTGATCGCGTCATTGCGATACACCTCTATATCATCACGGTGTTGGGCCACTGACTGATACAAGTTGTAGGTAAAGCTGTCATAGTTATCGATTATAATTAACATAGCAGACCCTCCTCAGCCAGTTTTATTGCCTGCAGAACACCTGCTGCTTTATAGCGTGTTTCATCAGCTTCTTTTCTCGGTATGGAATCAAGAACAACTCCTGCTCCGGTACGAACCGTTGCTACCCCGTCACGTATTACAGCCATTCTTATAGCAATGCAGCTATCAACATTTCCCTGGTTATCGATATAGCAAATCCCTCCTCCGTATAATCCACGCTTGGAAGTCTCCAGCTCATCAATAATTTCCATCGCACGAACTTTAGGCGCTCCACTTAATGTTCCTGCTGGCAAAGAAGATTTTATTCCGTCAATTGAGTCCAGCCCATCACGCAGTTTTCCTGTGATCTCACTGGAAATGTGGGTGACGTGGGACAAACGCTGTAAATTCATAAAGCTCTTGACATACACAGAACCAGGTGTTGCAACAGCTCCTACGTCATTTCGTCCCAGGTCCACAAGCATTACGTGCTCAGCCTTTTCCTTTGGATCGTTGAGGAGATCCTCTTCAATTCGAGCCTGCTCTTCTCCAGACCGTCTCGGACGTGTGCCCGCAAGAGGGTTACACGTGATCAGCTTATCCTGAATTGCAATGAGTTTTTCTGGTGATGCTCCTGCCACAGAAAAATCCAGGTCCTGAAGGAAAAACAAATAGGGTGAAGGACAGGCGATGCGTAAAGCTCGGTAAATATCAAAGGGCTCTGCCGTAGTTTTCTTCTGAAACCTTCGGGATAAAACAACCTGAAAGATGTCACCCTCACGAATATACTGCTGAGCCCTTTCTACCATTCCGATAAATTCTTCATCACCAATATCGACTTTCACCTCTTCACTGTTCTGCTCTATGCTCTCAGATTTTGGTCTGGAAATAATGGCCGGATTACTTTTACTGATATTCTCTAAGAGGCTCTCTATTTTTTCCATCCCCTTATCAAATACAGCTCTACTATCACCTATAAGATCTACAATTTGAAAAACCGTAGCGACCTTGGTTTGGTGATCAAAAGCAATACAGCTGTCATAAAAGCTAAAAGCAATATCTGGTATGCTATCCTCTTTCGGATGCCTGTCAGGGATAGACTCCTGCAGTCTCACCGTATCGTAAGAAAAAAAACCTATCGCTCCACCCGTAAAAGGAGGGAGATTCTCTTGAGGAACCGTTCGATATTTTTCAAAAAGCTCTCGTAGAGCAACTCTCGGATCTTTATTATAGTTTTTTTCTTGGCTACCCTCAATTTCCGTAACGTCACAGCCTGTTGCCTGTAGGTGCAAGAATGGGTTAAACCCCAAAAAAGAATAACGTCCTGTATCCCCTTCTCTTTCCGCTGAATCCAGAATAAAAGATCTCTTTCCTTTTTCCGCCAGCGCCCGGTATACGGATATGGGTGTGATAGTATCTGCGGGAATGCGCTTATAAACTGCCACTCTAGCCCCTTTTTCACTCAGGGCCTCAAACTCTTGAAATGTCATATTTGAAAACACTGTTCTACACCTTTTCTAAACTTCTAGGGTCGATTTTCTGAACCATTTCTTTTAATATTTCCGGATTCTGTTTCTCTCCTATTACCTTCACAAAGGCAGAACCCACTACAAAACCATCGGCACTATCTAATACCTCTTCAGCTACTTCTCGTGAAGAAATACCAAAACCCGCAAGTACCGGTAAACGTGAATATTTCTTTATTCTATCAATTTGCTTTCCAAAATCTTCCGGCAAAGAATTACGGATACCCGTTGTTCCTTTTTGGCAGGCGTAATAGATACATCCCTCGGAATGAGCATCAATTAGGGTCACTCTCTTATTACTAGTAGAGGGGGTAACAACAAAAACAGGATCTAATCCTATTCTTTTCACAACGGCCAAAAAGCTTTCAGATTCTTCTAGAGGAAGGTCTACAATCAACACTCCATCAAATCCTGATTCCTTTGCTCTTTCCAAAAAATCCGCACCCAAGGCCAATATTGGGTTGTAATACGTAAACAAAAGCAAGGGAATATCACTAAAACGCCTCACCTCTTTAGCTAATTTCAGGGCACAGTAAGGAGTTGCCCCTGCACTCAAAGCTCTACTCATAGCTTGCTGTATCACCGGTCCGTCTGCAACAGGCTCTGAAAAAGGCACTCCTATTTCCAAGAGGTTTACTCCCCCCTCGATCAAAGCCTTTGACGACTCTACGGATTTTATAAAATCCCCGTCACCAGCTGTGAGGTAGGCAGCAAAAACTTTTCCCTTCTGAAAACTCTCTGCAATTCTATTCATTCGCCTGTCCCCTCTTTTTCCAGATAGCTAAACAACTCAGGGAGATCCTTATCACCCCTTCCTGACAAATTCACAAGAACCACAGAATCCTTATCCATCCCTCCACAAGACTTGAGCACATAGGCTATAGCATGGCTGGATTCCATAGCAGGTATGATTCCTTCTGTGCGCGACAGCATCTGAAAAGCCTCTATCGCTTCTTTATCTGTCACAGAAGAGTATTTCGCTCGGCCTGATTCATATAAGGCTACATGCTCTGGTCCGACTGCTGGATAATCCAAGCCTGCTGAAATAGAATGTGTAGGTAGTACTTGTCCATTTTCATCCTGGAGCAAATAAGTATAGCTGCCGTGTAGCACTCCTGGAGTCCCTGTCGCAAATCTTGCTGCATGCTCCCCAATAGAAATGCCTCTACCACCAGCTTCAACGCCAACAAGTTCCACAGATGTATCCTGAATAAAGGCTGTGAAAATCCCTATAGCATTAGATCCTCCACCAACACAGGCCACAACAACATCAGGCCCTCTTCCGCAAGCTTTTTCTATCTGCTCTTTTGCTTCTATTCCTATGACTTTCTGAAACTCCCTTACCATCTCAGGATACGGGTGCGGCCCTAATGCAGAGCCCAGACAATAATGAGAGCTTTCATAATTAAAGGCCCAGTCTCGCATAGCCTGATTAATAGCATCCTTTAATGTCGCAGAACCTGTATCTACTGAGTTAACCTCTGCTCCAAGCAGCTTCATCCTCTTGACATTGGGTTCTTGCCGGCGGATATCTTCTGCCCCCATGTACACCACACAGTCTAAACCTAAACGTGCACATGCCGTCGCAGTCGCTACACCGTGCTGTCCAGCTCCTGTTTCGGCAATTACCCTCTCCTTACCCAGCTCCTTTGCCAAAAGGCACTGACCCAAAGCGTTATTGAGTTTATGGGCACCCGTATGCAGAAGATCTTCTCGCTTCAAAAATACTCGAGGCCCAGGACGTTCTTTAAAAAAAAGGAAAACCTCCGTCAAAGCTGTGGGTCTGCCTGCGTAGTTGTGTAAATTCTCGTGAAAACTCTTCAGAAAAGCTTCATTATTCTTTAAAGACTCCCACTTCAATCTTAGCTCTTCAAGAGGGGCTGTTAAGAGCTCTGGTATATAGGCTCCACCGTAACCCCCATAACGTCCAATCTTCTTTTCTTTTTTCTCATCTAACTGAAGCATTATTAACCTTCTCAATAAACTTTCGTATTAAGGCATGACATTTAACACCCTTCGTCCCATTTTCCACTCCAGTGGATACATCTACGCCATCGGGCTGTAGAATCTCAATCGCCTTTTGAATATTCTTAAGGTTCAGCCCTCCAGCTAATATCCAAGGAGATTCTACAGGTTTTCTCAAACTCTCCCAATTAAAGGTCTTCCCTGTGCCTCCTCCAATACTATCCAAAAGGACTAAGTCACTTTCCCTATACGGATTTTCATCAAGTTCAAGCAGTCCTCCGCCATCCACACCGAGAGCAAAAATCCGCTGTAAGCTCTTGGGAAGTAAGCAAGCTTCCGCTTTTGAGAGTTTTCCGTGCAACTGCACAATGTCTACTCCCAGAAATCTGCAAGTCTCTACCATTTCTTCTGCACTCTCTTCTACAAAAACCGCCACAGCTTTGGAACCTGCACTTTTTGCTGCTTCAACAATTTCTAAAGCTTGAGATTTTTCCACTGCCCTCTTTGACTTATTCCATAAGATTATGCCGATATAGTCGGCTCCTTCTTCTGCTGCAAATCTCGAAGTCTCTGGACAAGTCACCCCACAAATTTTTATCAACATTTCAAAGCCCACGTATTGATTGAATAAAGGCTGTGGGATCATCTGAAAGCACCAGACTTTCACCAATCAGAACTGCGTCACAGCCGGCATCCTTCATCCGTTTGGCATCATCAAGACTTTTAATTCCTGACTCAGCCACTTTTATAATACCCTTTGGGATCTCTTTGAGTACTTGTTCCGCATTAGCCAAAGAAACTTCAAAAGTTTTGAGGTTTCGGCTGTTGACGCCTATCACTGTAGCCCCCGCATCAAGAGCTATTTCTAACTCAGGCCCATCATGAACTTCGACTAAAGCCTCCAGTCCTAAATTCCTTGCCTGCTCTAGCATACCCCGCGTTTCCCTGCCTAAAACCGCAACGATTAACAAAACAGCTGTGGCAGATGACGCTGCCGATTCGGACAACTGCAAAGGATGAATGATAAAATCTTTCCGCAATATAGGAATTCCCCTTTCCCCTACAGTGGTGGCAACCTCTTCCAAATCTTCTAAACTCCCACCAAAGGCTTTTGCATCAGTTAATACCGATATCGCAGATGCTTCTCCCTTTTGATATTTCTCTGCTAAAAGTGAGGGCTTCAGTATTTCTCCAATAACTCCAGCAGAGGGTGATCTTCTTTTTATTTCTGCAATCACCGACAGACCAGCAGCCTCAAGACTTTTCTGGAATAAGCCTGTGGGTGTTTTCGTCTTTACCTCAAAGGGTCCTCTTTTCTCCAGCTCAATAATTTCCAGATGCTTGTTTTCTATGATCCTGTTAAGCACATCATGAAACATGACAGAGCTCCCCTCTTTGAGAGAACTTCACCCATTTTTGCAATACACCCAAGGCTGTTCCGTCTTCTAACTTTTGCCTAGCCAATTGTAAGCCTGCTTCAATTGATTCCGCTTGACCATAGACCCATAAGCCCACACCAGCATTTAAAATTAAGGCATCGGCAATAGCTCCTCTTTTCCCTTCAAAAACACTCAACAGAAGGCTACGGTTTTTACTGGGATCTCCTCCTTGCAAGTCCTCAAGGGTGCAAGGTGATACCCCCAAACTCTCAGGATCAATGTGCATCTCCTGCATAGACTCCCCCTCCACCAGTATGGCGCTCGCTGGCCCTATTGGGGACAACTCATCTAGGCCACACCCATGAAATACAAGAGCTCTTTTAACATTCAATCTAGAAAGCACATCTGCAAGTAGACTAACTAGAGATTCATCCCACACTCCTATCATTAAATACGGAGCCTGACAGGGATTAAGTAAAGGTCCCAGCATATTAAAAACGGTTCGTATCCCTAAACTTTTTCTTATAGGCCCAACAACTTTCATCGCTGGGTGATAGTTCGGGGCAAACAAAAATGCGATCCCCACCTCTTCAATACACTTTTCGATCAATTCTGGAATCATATTGATTTCCACACCCAAAGACTCCAGGATATCCCCTGATCCACACTTACTCGATACTGATCTGTTACCATGTTTAGCTATTGGCACCCCACAGGCGGCTCCCAAAATCGCGGCTCCCGTTGAGATATTAACAGTAGACGCTCCATCGCCCCCAGTGCCTACGATATCCAATACATCACGTTTAGGAGTAATTTTAAGCATATGCTTCTGCATCGTCCGTACGATACCCTCTACTTCACAAGCTTTTTCCCCCTTGGAACGAAGCAAAACAAGAAAAGCTGCCGCCTTAACAGGATCAGCTGTTTCCAGAATTTCTTCCAAAGAAAGACTTGCCTCCAAACTGCTTAAAGTTTTTCTACGAATTAACTTTTCTATACTTTTGTCTAACATCGTTTCAATTAACTCTCATTTTATCAGTTAAGTATTCCTTCAACTTCCCGGAAATCACCTTCAAAGCGTTAGATCCTGCTGTAATTTTGCTAATACTGATTCCGAGATCCTGCGATATTTCTCTCTGGGTTCTTTTCTCTTCCAACAGTGCTTTGACCAAGTTATAACGCTGAATGAGCCCCTCTCTCTCGCTGATTGTAAAAAATAAATTCATTAGTTCCTCAGTTCTCTCTTGGTCTTCCGCTTCAGTGAAGGCGCGTACAAGACCTGGCCAACCACCTTCCCCCTTATCTGAATCTTCTCTTTTCATCCACTCCCTCCCTGAGTAACTTGTAATGCTGTACTGATACATCAGTACAGCATTTGGTGTCAAATAATTTTATTGGTTTTAGCATTTGACCCCGAATTGCGACTGTGGCATAATGGTTATTTTGTGGATGTATTCCACAGAAAAATAGATACTTATAAATACAATTACCCATCTAGGTAAGTATGAATACAGTAATAGGCAAGCACTCATTTCTTTCAGTCAAGGATTCTACACCTTGCTCCTCTAGCCTATTATCTATTTCTCTACGACTACTACTGCCATAGGGCAGTCACATATCCCCTCCTCTCACACCTAGTAATTATTTTATAAATGCCAGACCTGAAACAAGTCATGGCCAGGGCCCCGATAAAACTCAGTACGCCAAAGAATGGGCAAAAAATATTAAGGAAGCAGTCTCATGGATAAAAAAAGTAATAATAGTCAATTCAGCCACTACGGCTACATTTTCTCAATGATGGGCTCCGCGATTGGCTTTGCCAACATATTGAGTTTTAGCGCTCGTTGTTATAAAAATGGTGGTGGAGCATTCCTAATACCTTTTATTGTTGCCATGGCTGTTGTGGGTCTTCCTATGCTTTATTTAGAAGGTATTGTGGGGCAAAGGTTCACATTACCCGTTGTTTCTGCCTACGGTAAAGCTGCTGGTAAAATTGGAAAGTTCTTTGGCTGGCTGTCCGTCATCGCCTGCGCTACAATCGGTGCCTTTTATACAGTCCTCACCGGCTGGTCTCTCGCCTACACCGGTTTTGCCGCTATGGACATGATCCCACAAGATTCCGCCTCCTTCTTTCTTAACGACTTTCTTAAGGTATCTTCTGGCCTAACAGATTTTGGCAGCTTTTCACCCCTTATTTTCATCGTTACTGCAGCAATTACCACTCTTACCTGGTTTATCCTTGTTAGAAATATTCAAGAAGGAATTGAGACCGTCTGCTCCATTTTTATGCCTGCTCTCGCCTTTTTGATTTCGATTTTCGCAATTTCCGTATGCTTTCTTCCCGGAGCCTCTATCGGCTTTTCCTATTTCTTGCAGCCTGACTTTTCCAAGCTTGCCGATTTCACCCTGTGGAGAGAAGTATTTGGCCATGTGTTCTTTAGCTTCTCTTTAGGCCTTGGAATTGTAGTGGGTTACTCTAGATATACCAACCAATCTATCAATATTCCCCGCGCCATGATTTGCGTTGCTTTGGGAGACTTTTTCATCTCCTTTATCGCAGGACTCACCATCTTCGGTTGTGTAGGCTTTATGAGCCACTGTAGTGGCATCCCATTCACAGAGATCGTTACATCTGACTCTACCTTCGAGATGGGCTTCGTAATCTTCCCAATGGTCCTTAAATGCTTCAGTCCTGTAGCTGCCATGGTTATAGGAACTTTGTTTTTCTTCAGTGTCTTCATTGCAGGAATAACAGGTGTTTTCTCCATTGTTGAGAGTATTGCCGGAAATATTCAGGTAGAGTTTGCACAAAGTAGAAAAGCAGCCGTGGGTATTGCCACTTCAGTCATAGCTCTTTTCTCTGCAATTTTTTGCATGGGCAACTCCACTCACCTGATTGGAGCCTTGGAACCCATGGTACTGGGTAACAATATGTTAATTGGGGGGATTGCTGAGATCGCTATCTTCATGTACACCACAAAATTGATTCGCGACCACAAAATCTGGTTCCATAATGATAAACGCACATGGGCATTTTATAGCATTATCTCCATCGTTCCTCTTATCCTCACGACCATTTTAATTGGCTCCTTAGTAACTGAGGTACAGTCCGGTATTGATACCCCCTGCCTCGTTCGCTGGGGATGGCTTGCCATTGCTTGTTTGGTTTCTATCGCTCTTGCTCAAAACAGTAAAAAGAGACAAAGCGTAAACATGGTTGAATCTCCAGAAATCTTTACAGTTGACGATGAAATAGCTGACTCTCGTGAAGCTAGCTAAATTTATTACTCCAATAGACACATTCAGAAAGACTTCTGCCTGTGTTAGGCACTTATCATACAAAACAGCTTAAATACGGCCTCGTAATTAGCTCCTTTCAAGATCTTCACCCTGAAAGAAATGCCTCATAATTCGCCATTAACTGTTACTAAAATGATGAAAATAATTACAAGTTAATATAAAATATAAGAATTACCACTTAACAAACGATGGGATTACATAATGGAAAAAGAGGGAAAAACTGTGGATAACGAATTTGACCCCACTAAAGAACAAATTGCTTCAGCTATTGAAGTACTAAGTCTAAGAGATAAACTCTATACTTCCGTCTTTGCAGATGGCGAGGGTGACGATCTTGACTTACAAACTTTACTTGGAGCTGTAGGGATGTTTCTAGGTTTAGCTATTGGTGAAGATGAAGACACCGAAGAGGAAAGCGAAGCTATAATAGAGGCTATGGTGAAAATGATTAAAGAGGGTTATCTCACACAGGCTGCCGAAAATACACTCAGCTAGATTTTTCTCGACATTCACCTCTTGAGGATTATCCCTCTTATTCTACAAGGTCGGGCTCAGAAATGAGCCTTCCTCCATAACAGCCCTCTGATTCACCAAGGAATGAAATTCCTTCCTTTGAACTTTCAATGAATCTTCGTCTCTTGTCATTGGCCAAGGGTAAAATTCCACAGGGATTTTATATCGAGGAAGAAGCTCTTCAAGACCTGCCCTCAATAATTCCTTCTTCCAATCTGTCCCATCGATAAAAGCAATAGGCCTGAAACCGTATTCTTCATCCTTTATTGGAACGACCAGAGCACGCTGCACACCGTCCAGATTCTGCAGAACGCTTTCAATTTCTTCAGGCTGAATATTCTCTCCACCTGAAATAAAAAGGTTATCTTTTCTTCCGATAATATGGAGATAACCTTCATCATCAAAAAAACCAAGATCACCAGTATAGTACTCTGAATCATCTAAGTTGTCATGGCCCACGTAGCCTTGAAAAAGACTGTCCCCTTTAACAAGAACTTCTCCTTCATCGGAAACCCGAATCTCTCGATGAGCTAAAAGCTTTCCCGAAGAAAACAACTGCCTTAATTCAGCCCCTGGAGGAGTTGTCGTAATCTGAGAACTCATTTCTGTCATGCCATAGCTCTTATAGAGAGGCCAATCTCTAGCATAAGCTTCACTAATCAAGCCTTCAGGTATAGCACTTCCTCCCAAGAGAATACATTTTGAAACTGACAAGTTCTCTTGCAACAGACGCCTCAGCTGAGTACTCACAAGCGATATGTGCGATGGATGAAAAACCTCAATGGCCGCAAGAAAGTTTTTATCATTCATATCAGGAATGACAACAGCTGACTGTGCAATAAGACAACGCATCAGTATCGCCAAGCCTCCTACATGATATAAGGGAAGGGACAAAACCCAGCGATCATTATGGGATAAGGGAATGTTAGCATTAGAACCAATGGCGCTGTAGTAGTGATTCCCATAGGAATGTTTCGCAGCTTTTGGACTGCCTGAGCTGCCAGAAGTAAATAATACTGTCGCCTCTTGTGCTAAATCTATCATCACTTTTTCAGGGAATTCTTGATCGTTTTCTCGAAAACATTCTTCAGGAGAAATCACAGGAATCCTCAAGTCACCATCAAAGTCTGCGATTACAAAGCGACAAGATATCTCCTGTAATTGCCTCGACATCTCTTGAGTCGGTATTCTCATATTAAGAGGGCATGCTGCAGCCCCCATTCGGAAAAGGGCCATAAAAAGAATAATCATTTCATGGGATGGGTTCAGTAAAATGCCCACACGATCGCCAGATCTCACTCCCTTCCGCTGCAGACTGTTTACACAAGCCCAAACTCGATTGTTGTATTGTGAAAAAGACAGGGTCTCCATCGGACTTATGAGGCCACAGGCATTCGGTCTACTTTGCGCAGCTTCTATGAGTGGGTCTGGAATTATTTTGGTGGTGTTACTCATAGCTGTTGTCTTCTGTAGAGAGGTGCCGCTACCGCGGCACGGAATGGTAGATACCCATTCCCCGCGCTAAAGCACGGGGCTATTAGGAGAAAAGGCCACTACCGTGGCCAGCATGCACCGTTCTAAAGCACAAAGCTATTAAGAGAAAATGCCCTAAGCATGTGAAGCATTATAGTCTCAAGAACCTACGGTACTCTCGTAAATTTAGAGAAATCGGGTTTACGCTTCTCGACGAAAGAGTTCCTACCCTCCTGTGCTTCCTCTGTCATATAGTAGAGGAGAGTTGCATTACCCGCCAGCTCTTGAATACCCGCTTGCCCATCACAATCTGCATTGAAAGCTGATTTCAAACATCGCAATGCCAAAGGTGAATGCTGAAGGATCTCGCGGCACCATTGCACAGTGACCTGTTCTAGTTGATCATAAGGAACAACGATATTAACCATACCCATGTCCAAAGCCTCTTGTGCTGAGTACTGCCGACAAAGGAACCAGATTTCGCGAGCTTTTTTCTGTCCGACGATACGAGCAAGATAGCCTGAACCAAATCCACCATCAAAAGATCCAACTTTTGGGCCTGTCTGTCCAAATATTGCGTTATCAGCGGCTATCGACAAGTCACAGATAAGATGTAAAATATGTCCACCACCAATAGCATAGCCTGCGATACTCGCTACAACAGGTTTAGGACTCGTACGAATGAGACGCTGAAGCTCCAGGACATTTAATCGATTAACACCAGCTTCATCTTTATAACCAGCATCCCCACGAATTTTCTGGTCGCCCCCTGAACAGAAGGCATCTTTTCCTTCTCCGGTAAGAACAATAACGCCCACATCAGGATCATTGCGACTAACTTCGAAAGCCTGCTTCAACTCCTCTACTGTCTGGGGTCGAAAAGCATTACGCACCTGTGGTCTATTGATCGTTATTTTAGAGATCCCTTCGAACTTTTCATGTTTGATATCTGTATAGTCAGAAACTTTTATCCAGTTAAAATTGCTCACTTTAAGCACCTTTTTGTAGTAATTTCAATTGAAGAGCTTCTTTAATTTTCTCCTGTAAGTCTCTGTGCGTCTCTCTGTTTCCTCTACACTCACTGAAAACTTCAATAACACTCGACTTCCCAGAGCTTATTGCATTCCGATACCCTTCGGCAAAAGAATCACAATTCTTAGCATGCAGATAGCCCAAGTCAAACATTTTTGCTGCATGAAGAAAACTAAGCTCATGAGGAGTTTCAAAAAACTCTTCGAAAATATTTTCGCATTTTGCTATGGGAAGAAAAGAAAAGATTCCTCCCCCATCATTATTCACAACGACAACTGTAACGGGGAATGGGGAGTTCCGTAATAAAACCAATGAATTGAGATCATGTAAACAGGCCAAATCCCCTATCAGCAAAGTTACAGGATTGCCCAAAGCACGGGCAAATCCTGCTGCGGACGCTATTGTTCCATCAATCCCACTACAGCCTCTATTTGCTGCTATTTCGATTTCTCTGGAGCATGAGGCAAACATATCCATATGTCGGATGGAGAGACTGCTTGCCAAGAAAAGTCCCGCACCATCTGAAATATTTTGCGCGATAAGACGTGCTACAGCAACTTCATGTAAGGATTCTTGTCCTTCTTCTTCCAAGACAGATTCAATAAGAGCAGATAGGTTTTTCAGGTCTTCCAAAATTTCACTAGGACGAGGTTCACAATGCAAGAGAAGCTCGTTACAGAACTCTGATATGTCCGCTTCGATACGATGTGTAAGAATGTGGTCTGGATCAATTCTAAAAGGGTGATCTACCACCCTCACGACTTTTCCCATTTTCAGCTTCTTCAAAAATTGTGCTAAACGCTTAGAAACCGACTGTCCCCCAATATGCAATACAAAGTCAGGTTCAGGAAAACCCTCAATGCCTAATAATGCCTGATCGTAAAAAGGAATGCTTTCAAGAAAGTCCTTGGCAAAACGAAGCCCTGATGTAAGATCAGAAAATACAGGCCAGCATAAGGATGAGGCAAGCTTTCGTACAGCTTGCTGATCTTCTTTTTTATCCAGCTTCCCTACAACTATAAGCCCTTTTTGAGATCTATTAAGTTCTGAGTGCAAGAACTCTAAAGAAAAATGAGAAGGCTTTAGGACCGGGTGAAAATAGGTAGTATAAGGGCTTAGCCTGTCTCTCCATGTCGAGAGTGAAGGAGGAGTCTCTTTCCACATGCTGTAATCAAAAAGAGGCTCAAGAGGTTCCCGAAAATTGCAGTTCACGTGTACGGGACCTCTAGGACCTCTAATAGAACGATAGTAAGCTTGGTCAATGGTCGTCAGAACAAATTCTGGGGCGATATTAGCATCAGGACAGGGTATTTGAAAGAAAGCTCTGGAATACTCCCCAAAAATCCTTTCTTGTTTTATTGCCTGATTTGCTCCGCATCCAAGTAATTCCGGGGGGCGATCAGCACTCAATACAAATAGTGGGATATTGTCTTGAGAAGCCTCCGTGACAGCTGGAAAGTAATTAGCAACAGCTGACCCTGAAGTGCATATTAAGACAGCTGGTTTCATAGTCGCTCTGGCGTAACCCAACGCAAAAAAGGCTGCTCCTCGCTCATCATAGTGCATGATACTCTTAGCCTGGCTGTTGGAGGCTACTGCGGCCGTTAAGGGTGAGCATCTCGAACCAGGAGACAGGACAAAGATACCTACCCCACAGCGAATAAGCTCTTCTATGATAAGTTCAGACCAAAGTTGATTCAGTTTTTGCATTAGGATTTGAACAAAGTTAAAAAATTTGAAAGCTTGGTTTCCAGCTCCTGATACTCTTCAGCGGGACAGGAATCTCGGACGATACCCGCACCAGAGAATAATGTCAGCTGCTTTCCACAAAGAATTGCGGAACGAATGCCTACAGCAAACTCCGCTGCATCCCTTGAGGCCCATCCAATAGGCCCAGCATAATAGCCTCTATCAAAGCCCTCAATATCTCTAATCAAAGTAGAAATATCTTTTGCTGGAACTCCTCCTACGGCTGGAGTTGGATGAAGGGTAGAGACTATCTCCCTATCAGAAATACCTTTACGTAGCTTGCCTTCAAAAGACAGATTTAGATGCTGCCAATAGCGCTTTTTTAATAAGGAAACGTCCCCGGAATCCTCAAAATCAAAACAGAGCTCATCAAAAGAATTGTTGATATAATCCACTACAAAGCGATGCTCTTTTAAATCTTTTGCCGATGAAAGAAGCTCCTGACCATAGCGTTCGTCTTCTTCCATAGTCCTTCCGCGAGAGCGCGTCCCAGCTACCGCCTCACTCTTTACTAAACTACCCGAGCGGCTGTATAAGAGTTCTGGAGAACAACCCACAAAAGTTTTTTCCCCATCAGGACTGAAACAGAAGTTAAAGCACTCTGGATTCAATTTCTTCATTTTCAGAATAATTTCAAAAGGACTTAGCTCTGAAGAGAGAGTTAACTCCACTTTCCGAGCCAAAACGATCTTATCAAGATCTCCCTTTTTCACCTGATCTATCGCCAAAAGAACATTCTGTTTCCACTTAGAATAGTCGGGGAAATCTTGTCTTCTTTTATAGAAAAAACAGCTCTCTCCAGGTATGTTCAAAGAAAAGTTCAGATCATCGAGTTGCTTAAAAACACCCTCTAAAAATGAAAATTCCTCTCTCAAAACATGACAAGCAAAAATACTATCCTGACCTTCTGTAATGATTTCAAACCTCGGAAGAACAAGTACTGGTAAGTCATCACAAAAGTTTCCAACGCCATAGCAACGTGAACTCGAAGTTAGTTTTTCTCCCAAAGGAACTTCCAGTAAAGAACCAAGAGCTGCCCCCTCAAAGCCACCTTCACGGGATGACCAATAAAATTTCCAAGGTTCTTTCTGTTGCGAAAGCCAGTTCAGACTATCAATTTTTTCTATCTTAACTTCAAAACGATGAATGCTACTTGTAGGACTGCCGTATTGGCAAATCTCTTTTTTAAGAATGCGTACGCAATCTTCAAAGGAGAAGGTATCGTTAAAAACACCCTCTATAACAAACCTATCGCAAACGACATTCATTCTTATTCGCTTCGTATGAATTCACAAAAAAAGTGAAAATGGGCTCTAGTGCACCATCAAAATTGAATTTGTAGGTATCTTCACTGATCTTTTATCCTCTGGTCTCACATTCGATCTCAGCAACATCCCAATGTTTTACTTCGATCTCCATGCGAAACCAGAAGAAAAAATCTCAGTAAATATACCCACAAATTCAACCTTGACAGAGCACTAGCAGGAGTTCACAATATATTAAAGTACATAATTTATGGACAAGACAACTTTTCCATTCATTGCTCTCTACAAATCAATCAAGGGGCACTTTTAGTGCTATTTGGAATTATGACTACAACAGCTAGTACAAGTTGAAGTAAGCCCTGAAGCAATATTATCCCAAGGTTCCACAGATATGGCCCTTTTACCAACTAAAGAACTTATACTCCTGGATAGCAAACTTTTATCTATCACTATTTCAAATACATTTTCACTAAACCATTCATCAGTCATTGTTAAATAGCCATTATTTCCAGAATCTTCTCCCCAGGAATTCTCAACTTCCCATCGGTCTGATATATTGTTACTTACTATATTCACTCCTGTGAAAATCATGGCATGGTCTGCTGCTGTCCCCAAATAAGACAAGCGCTCAGACTTATCCAGATAATGTCCAGGACCAAAAAGAGGGTCATAATCAAATATCTTAGTCGTCAGGACACCCAAATAATTATTAACTCCCTTACCTACATCAGAGTTAAACCATACAGGAGAGCCCTCTCTTATAGATTTCAAAGCATATTTTTTCAACTCGGAGATAGGGAGGTTTATCCAGGTAATAGGTGCCGCCTCAACGACATTCCTTTCTTCTTTTACATAATATCGCTCATAATAGGGCTTCGTGTTTACAGGGAAATTTGACAAAACGACTTGGTCATCTATCTTAAAATCAGGAAGAAGAGCATCCAGAAAAGCACAAGGGGTTATTTTTTTCATATGGAGATTTAATGAACTCTTCTCTTCCCTGTCTTCAGAGGCTCCTTCCCAATCAAAACGCTCAGGAGGCTCACCTAGAAAAGTATGCAAAATGGTATAGATCCGCTTCACCATCTCTTCTTTTCTTTTGCTAAGTTCCATTTCAGACATCCCCTTAGCCTGTCGAAGTTCATGAGCGAAGCCTTTCAAGTATTTCTGTAAAATCCCAATGAGTTTGGAAGATTTTCCACTTTTAACTTTCTCTGGCATTGCCGATTTAGGAACAGCCCCATATTTACGAATGATATTAGCGAACATCTGCCAATTCCCCCCATCATCAAAATAATCAGAAAGCAAAAACCGCATATATTCGCTTTCCAATGGCTCTTCTCTTTTCTCTATTACTTTATGAAGGAAAAAGTTTGCTTTTTCCAATAGATACCAAAAAACTATATAGGTTTCAGAGAACTGAAAATCCTCGATTCCATGCTTTTGAGCTACAAAGCGTCTCAATACATTTAACCCTGCAAAAAGCCAGCAGCGTTCACTTCCTTTTTGATCCTTTATTGCAACATCCCCTGCTATAACATTAGAGAAGACGTATTTCGCTTTACTAAGTTCTTCACTATCTGTAGCAGCTTGTACCAAACCTCCATTAACCAAAAAGTTTCTAAGTAGAACATTCTTTGAATCCCTATAGAATTCTTTTCTGGAAGCCCGTATTAACCTGTCAGTTATTCTCTGTCTCTTCTCTGGGGGCTCATGACTTACCGGACGTCCACCTAACTTTCTCTTGCGCCCCGTTATAGGAGGTGGAGATTCTGATCTATCACAGAAATTTATTTCCATTTTTTCAAACGACTGAATCGGTATCGACATAAAATCCTCCAAAGGAACTACAAGACTATCATAGAAAAAGGGAAAATATAGACCTGTTTTTTTTTCACAAAACACTTTCTTAAATATTTTGAGGGCAAAAGATTGTGTAAATCTAATGATTCTTCAAGTAGAGATAACGAACAGGCAAAGACTCAACAACAGCAACGACTCATACATGTTGTACAAGAGCCCAATAGAGCTTTCCCAATACCCTCCCATGGCTTTATAGCAATTGCTGACTCCTTCAAAACAGACAAGACTCTTCTGCTAAGGTATTTTCTATCAACGACGATATCAAAAACATATTCATCGAACCATTCATTTGTCATTGTAAGAAAGCCCCCTTTCCCACTTTCATCACCCCAGGAGTTTTCAACCTGCCACCTGTTGGGTTTTGAATTATCCAAATTAACCCCTGTAAGTACCATAGCATGAGTTGCTGAACTTTGATGATACGAAATTCGATCCTCTTTACTTAGAGGTTCCCCACTACCAAATAACATATCAAAATTATATATCTTTGTACTGAGTACCCCCAGTTCACTATGCAACCCCTTATCTATATCACATCCAAACCAGAGGGGGTTGCCATCTTTAATCGATTTCACAGCAAATTTTTTAAGTTCCCAAATAGGTAAGTTAATAAATGTTACTGCTGACCCCTCTGAAATATTTTTGTAATGAGTGACTTCATACTTCTTGTAATAGGGGCGATCACTCTGAGGCATATTAGTCAAAACTACCTGCTCTCCCACTTTAAAGTCAGGCACGTGATCTTCTAAAAACTTTTTCGGGGTTAATTTTTTATAGGTATGTATTGCCTCATCATTATCTTTGAATTCCCAGGTAAATGTTTCCGGAGGCTGTCCAAGAAATGTCACCAAAACATTATAGATCTGCTGAAGCATCTTTTCCTTCATCTCCAACAGATCTTCTTCTGAGGCTTCCCCTTTGTCTCGCAAGCTTCGCGCAAACTCCCGAAGCTTGTTCTCTAATATTTCATTAAATTTAGTGGTGTACCCACTATGAAAAGTCTCAGGCATTGCCGACCGGGGAACAACACCGTATTTTTCTACCAGGTTTGCAAAGAAAACCCACTCGCCCCCATCTCCTATAGGATCTGACACCATCCAGTTTACTTGCGGGTCATCCAGTTCTTTTTCTTTTGTTTTCAATATTTCCTGAAGATAATAATTAGCCCTCTCCAATTTATCCCAAAATGCCAGGTAATTTTGGGAAAATTCAAAGTCTGTTAAATTGTGCTGTTTACACATAAATCGCCGCATAACATTCAAGCCTGCAAAAATCCAACATCTTCCGCTAGATTCCTGGTCAGTAGCTTTCACGTCACCCACAGCAGTATTAGAGAATATATGACTAACCCTTCTAGCTTCTTCCGTATCTGTTGCTGCTTGTACCAAGCCAGCATTAACAACTACATTCCGAAGTAAGAGATTCTTTGATTCCTGATTAAACTCCTTTGTCCAGCCTTTTACCTGATCTTCAGTAATTCGCTTTCTTTTTGCTGGTGGTTCCACACCCACTTCTCTGCCCTTCCACGCTCGTTTCCTACTATTTCCGCTTGAAGCAACTCCGAGGGAACTACCTAGCTCTTCCATTCCGGTACAGTAGTTATGTGTCGTAGGGAAAGTCATCAGATCTCCAATCTTATCAAGTTACTATTTTATGTTGTCTACCTATCCTTTCCTAAAATGTCTATAATTTTACAAAAAAATCATAGGTTGAGATAAAAAGGTAATTACTTAGTTCTTAATCAGAGAGACTACATGGATAAACCATCCTTTAACTTTAAAGACCCCTGTACCCGGGCTATCTATTTAAGCCTTGCTACTTCTTTTATTATGTTGATTGGAAAAATCGGAGCTTTCAAAATCACCAGAAGCACCGCAATATTTGCAGATGCAGCCGAATCCGTAGTTCACCTCTTTGCCATCTCTATTGCGACCTACAGCCTTTGGTATTCCAGGCAACCCGCTGATGAAGATCACCAGTATGGTCATGGGAAAATTGCCTATTTTTCTGCTGCTGGAGAAGCAGCTGTCATTCTCATCACATCCCTTAGCATCATATACTTGACCATTGCCTCACATTTTGATGGGGCTGAATTAAAACAGCTCGATACTGGTATTTCTATTATTGCCTTATTAAGCATCATAAATTTTTCCCTGGGAAAATACTTAATTTATACAGGTGAAAAATATAATTCCCTGATTCTTATAGCCAATGGAAAGCATGTGCTTACTGATGTATGGACTAGTTTAGGTGTTGTTACTGGAGTCGGAATCGTTTGGCTAACAGGTCTTACATGGATCGATCCCTTGATCGCTATCGGTGTAGCCCTATGCATTACATGGACTGCTTTCTCTCTTCTAAAAAACTCATTCGATGGACTTATGGAAAAGGTTGATGAGGAAACCAGTAAAAAGATCTCCTCGATTCTTGATGAAGCCGTTCAAAGTGGCACTATCCTCTCTTTCCATCAGCTAAGGCATCGAAAAGTTAATGAAAGACTCTGGATTGAGGCGCACTTACTTTTTAAAGAAGATATGACTGTAAAAGAAGCCCACGCCAAGGCTTGCAAAATCGAGATCGCTATTACAAAAGCCTTTCCGCAAAACAAGCTCTATATCACGACTCACATGGAACCTGAGCACCATGAAGAATCACACCCCAAAGACCATCCTGAAATCTGCAATATGGCTTAAAAGGATGTTTAAAAATTACTAAAGACTGCTTGCAGGCAGGGCAATCGCATTATAATATCTCCTTTACCTTCTCACGACAGTAAGCTGCGGGATTCAGAAAAAACATCCCAAATTTAATAGTGTTTCGGTGGTGACGCAGCTCTATTTTTTAATTTACTTGCTATACCGGGCCTTACTCGCAAGCTCGCTACGACCCGGTATAATGGTAAGAAAAAAATGTGAGCACCAGCAGGTACGGCACTCACTCAGAATTTATAATGGCAGACAGCTATTCCAAGTTATACTATCGCTTAAAAGATTTAGCTTCTAAGAAATATCGAAAAACTCTTTTAAAATATTGTCTATAATTCGTTTACCCTTGCTTTCAGGTAATATTTCCATATATTAATAAATTATTTTTAGCGTTTTCTCTTGATATAAGATCCCCATTTCTCTATTTTTTCTTCAACATTTCACAATCTTAACGATTTTAGGAACTCGAATGGAAAAAAAATGGATCCTCTTTTTTACCTCACTACTCCTCATTAGTCTTCTTGGTGCTTTTGGACCGGATAACACAAGGGAAATTGTAGTAAGCGCTCCCATAGATGCTGGAGACACTGCCTGGATGCTAACTGCCGCAAGCCTGGTATTGCTCATGACGCCAGGCCTGGGGTGACACAAACTTGATAAAACGATCTAAATTTAGCCTCCAAATTTCCTTCGGTTTTTGTACCCAAATGTAAGCAATCACGGCGTTGTTTATTAGCCACCGTCTTTTCAATTGTATTATTTTTTTCAACCGGTAATCTACTTACCAACCTATCCAGAAACTGCTATTGACACTGATAACGATGCGACATGCAAACTGAAATAACATTGAAAGACCAACTATAGCAGGCAAGGAAGTCTGTCAGAGAACAGAAGAAGGAACTTAATCGATTGAAGGACAGTCGAAACGCTACTAAAGATAAATGCAAGGGCCTTACGAAGGCTCTTAAACTTCAAAAACTTCGATTGAGGGAAACTCAAGAGAGTCGCGATAGATGGAAACAAGACTATAAAAAGGGTCGAAAAGAAACAGAAGAACTAACACAGATTAATAATGAGCAAGAAGCCTTGCTTGGGCTTAAAGGAGAAGAACTGAGGGATCTGCGTACGCGGATCGCCGCCGAAAAAAAATCACCTTAAAAAAAGAGCAAGTGAGGAAAAACCGTCGAGGTCCTGGTATCCCGTTTGCGTTGTTTTACTTTGTATTAGATTTGTTATCTTCGGAGCCTCAGCCTTCCGATGTACCTCAAAATGTATTGCTCTTACTTTTGATCAGTTCCCAGAGTTGTCCCACTATAATGCCCCTTCTTATGAAACCGTGAAGCGTTGGGTAAAACGAGTGGGATATTATAAGCTCCATTGTCCCAAAGAACGGGCTGATGACTGGACAGTGATAATCGATGCCTCAATACAATTAGGCAGTCAAAAAGCTCTAGTAATTATTGGTTGTCGTAGCAGTTCTCTACAGTTTGGCCGAGCTCCTACACTACAGGACTTTGAACCATTATCTCTAAAAGTTGTTAACAAACTTACTGCTAAAGTAGTCGAAGAGTCTCTAAAAACAGTATCAGAATCCATTGGTGGTATTTCTAGTATTTGTAGTGACCGTGGCTCGGATATTTTGCTCGGGATTAAGAACTTCAAATCTACCAATCCAAATACCCGTCAAATCTGCGACACAGCTCATTTTATTGCTAATCGATTACAGAGGAAACTACAGAAAAATGACCGATGGATAAGCTTTCGAAATGAAGTAACTCAATCGAGACGTAAGCTACAGCATTCATTAGCTGCAGGTGCTATGGCGCCCAGCCCCAGAGAAAAAGCGCGCTTCATGAACATAGACTCACTTGTCGAATGGGCTCTTAATATGTTAGTTTTGATCGATGATCTTGAGACTGTAATCGGTCCTAATATTGCTTTGGATCAGAAGTTTCGGGATGAGCTTACCTGGCTAAAAGGTTATCGAAGCGAAATAATTCATTGGAAGCAATTGACCTTGATAGGAAAGGCTGCACGAAACATTGTACGTCTGGAAGGTATTCACCCTATGATTTCAGAGGGATTTGTAAACTCACTTTGTGAATTAGATCTTACTGTAAATGAACTGCCTTTCGCTGATAACGTCACTGAATTTCTAATGGAGCAGGCAAAAGGGTTGAAAATCGGAGAGAGATTTCTGGGTACCAGCGAACCAATAGAGGCAATGTTTGGAAAGATGAAAGCATTGGAGAAGGATCAGCGAGCATTTGGCTTTACATCGCTGACGCTTGTTACTTTGGCTGCAGTAGGCCCTTTAAATGAATCTACTGTTCGAGCTGCGATGGAAGAGGTTAAGCATTCTGACCTTGAAAAGTGGCATAAAAATGAGATTGGAGAAACTGTGCAAAAACAACGTCAACATATCAAAAAATTAGTATTTTCAAACCCTTGACAAAGTAGGGCGGAAAATAGGACGGTTTTTCAAGGGGGAAAAGACTGTTTTTTGAGTAGTTTGTGTCACCCCACGCCAGGCCTCGCTTTTTTTATGGTGGAGTGGTCAAAAAAAATAATGTTATTTCCACCATGTTACAAAGTTTGGCTGCCATGGGCTTGATAAGCATTTTGTGGTTTTTTTTTCGGCTTCAGTCTTGCCTTTGGTGAAAGCCATGGTGGCCTTATTGGTGATCCTAGAACCTATTTTATGTTCCAGAATGTTGGAGAGCACACACACTCAGAATTTTCGCTAACATTTCCTTTTGTCCTTTTCGCGATGTTCCAACTTAAATTTGCTATCATCGCTCCAGCACTCATCACGGGTTCATTCGCCGAAAGAGTTCGCTTTTCCAGTTATCTTTTGTTCATGTGTCTTTTTTCCCTATTTATCTACGCCCCTTTAGCACACTGGACATGGCACCCAGAGGGTTTTCTCAACAAATGGGGAGTCTTAGATTTTGCAGGAGGCACGGTAGTTCATATGTCTGCCGGCTTTGCAGCTCTTGCAGGAGCTATAGTCCTGGGAAAAAGAACCAACCACCTCCCATCTAAACGATATGAACCCCGCAACATCCCTTATGTTTTGTTAGGCACTGGAATGCTTTGGTTTGGTTGGTTTGGCTTTAATGCCGGTTCTGCCAGAGCAGCTTCCGGAGAAGCCGCATTAGCCTTTATGACAACCAATAGCGCTGCAGCAATGTTAGGTTGGATCTTTTTTGATGGATGTCGCGGCAGAAAACCCTCTGCCATGGGAGCTTGTATTGGAGCCGTGGTCGGTTTAGTTGCCATCACCCCAGCTGCAGGTTTCGTCACTGTCGGACAAAGCATGTTCATAGGACTGATTGCCAGTGTCATCTGTAACCTCGTTGCTCATTGGAAATCCATGTCCACTCTTGATGACACATTGGATGTATTTCCTTGTCACGGAGTGGGAGGCATCGTAGGTATGATTGCTACAGGAGTCTTTGCTCGTGATGTGGGTCTTATCTATGGTGAAAGCAGCACGTTCCTCTACCACCTTCTAGCACTGGCTATAGTTGGAATCTACACCTTCTTTGGCTCTATCATTCATTATAAGATCACTGATTGGCTTATCCCTCTTCGTGTGACTGCAAAGCAAGAAACGGAAGGTCTCGATATCAGCCAACATGATGAAAATGTCGCTGCATAAAGGCTATACCACACTCGGCCACAAACTTGGATTTGGACCGGCTGTGGTATAACTTAAGCCTTCGAGGTTCTGTGCAGAAAACTGTGTAAACGTAAATTTGGATCACCTATAAAGTGATCCAAAATTAAACATTTTTTACACAGGAATTGAAATGACTTCATCTAAGATTGATTTAGAGGCGGAAATTAGTAAGTGCACAACAATGGAAGACCTTACCGGGAAAAATGGCCTGGTTCAACGACTTCTGGGTAGTGCGATAGAAAACATGCTCGAAACCGAGATGGGGGGCCATCTTGGATATGAAAAGCATTCACCTATAGGTAATCATTCGGGCAACTCCCGTAACGGAAAAAGCACCAAATCAGTACGCTCCTCTTATGGAGACCTGGAGATCAAAATAACTCGTGATAGAAATGGTACCTTTTCTCCCAAACTAGTACCGAAGCGAACAAGCGAAATTTCTTCTTTTGATGAGAAGATTATTTCGATGTAGGCCAAAGGAATGAGTGTTAGAGATATTCAGGAACATATTCAATCGTTGTATGGTGCAGAGATTTCGCCGAGCACTATTTCCTCGATAACTAATAAGGTCATTGAGGAAGCTAATGAGTGGCATTCGCGTATTCTCAAGAGTCTTTACGCTGTCGTCTACTTCGATGCAGTACACTTCAAAGTCAGAGAAGATGGCGTTATTATAACTAAAGCAGTTTACTCCTGCTACGGTATTACGAGTCAGGTTGACCGTGAAATTTTAGGCCTGTGGATTGGCGAACGTGAAGGTGCTAAATTCTGGCTGGGAGTTTGTGCTGATCTACAGCAAAGAGGTGTTAAGGATATTCTGATTGCTTGTATGGATGGGCTTAAAGGGCTTCCAGAAGCAATAGAGAGGATGTTTCCGCAGGTATCTATTCAACTCTGTGTTGTTCACCAGATTCGCAACTCTTTGAAGTATATTCCTACTAATCGATACAAGGAATTTCTATCGGATCTAAAAAGTGTTTATCAAGCCCCGAGCGAAAAAGTGGCCAGAGAAAAGCTCAATACCTTGGAAGAGAAATGGGGTGGTAAGTATCCTCACGCTGTCGCCTCTTGGGTGAATAACTGGGATCGCATATGTACATACTTCCAGTATCCAGCAGTTTTAAGAAAACTTATATACACCACCAATGCAGTGGAGGCTCTTAACCGTCAAATGCGCAAAGTCACTAAGGCTAAAGGGGCATTGCCAACAAAGGGCTCATTGTTTAAAATGTTGTACTTGGCAGTTCGAGATATTGATGCTAAGAGAAAGCGAGTAAATGGATGGAAAGAAATCTTCTCTTCATTAGCCATTATTTTTGGCGATCGCGTTACCTCAATTGAGTGCGCGTAATATGAGGTTTACACAGTTAAACGCACAGTCTCGCCTTCCATCATTTGGAAGCCTTTTCCTTTTCTATTGATGCTTTGTAAATTAAACTTTGAGATTCTAACAAGCTCTGAAGTTGACCTTTTTCTTCTTGCAACTTCTCCACAAGTCCACGCAGAGATTCATTAGCTTGGACCTGACTATCCATAGAAGAACTTAACGATGTCAAGCTCACGGTGCTTTCTTTCAATTCTCGCTCACATTTTTGTATATACACTTCAATATTCTGAATTTTTCCTCTAAGTTCTTTTTCCGCAATCATACGACCTTGAATCTCCGCTTCGAGAGATTGAACGCTCTTTGACTTTTTATCGTTTTCGATTTGCTTGTCTTTTACTTCTTCTTCGAGACCTTTACAAGTAAAAGTCAATTGATTGATTTCCCTTCTCTCGTCTTTTATAACTTCTCTTTGCAGTTCTCGCCACTCATCCACTTCTACAACTTTCTTTGACATTTCCTCATTTTGCTTTTGAAGCAAAATTCGAGACCTTTTCTGATGTATCAAAGCCTTACTTAGTTTATCGACAATCTCTTTACTATTTTCTGTCTCAACTTGTTCATCTGTCATCGTTGCTCTTATTGAGTCAATTTTGGCAGATAGCAATTTTACATCTGCTTCCTTTTCTTCAATTTCCGAATTTACTTTATTCAAGGCTTTCATTAAGTTCTTATTTTCCTCAATCAAGCTCTTTTCTCTAGATTCCTGAATTTCGTTTTCATCTTCCGAAGTTGAATCGTGACTATTTTTATCTATTAATTCCTTTTCCAATTTCTGTATTTTCCCTTCTAGTAATTGCTTTTGTTTAACTAGCCCCTCAACCTCATTATCAACTTGCAATCCCTCAAATAATGCTCTCAAAGATTCATTTGCTTGTACTTGACTTTCCATAGAAGCACTCATTGACTTCAGGATTTCACTTGTAGCATTCAACTGCTTTTCACAATCTGATAGTTCCACCTCTGTCTTCTGAAGACTCTCTGTGAGACTTCTTTCTGTGATCACATAACCATCAAGTTTCAATTCGAGGTTCTGAACGGTTTCTGTTTTCTTCTCGTTCTCATTTTTCAATTTTTCCGCTTCACTTTCCAGATCCTTGTAGGCAAATTTCAATTGCTTATGATCCCTTTTTCCGTCAATGATGACCTCTTTTTGTAGCTTACGCCATTCATCCACCTCTATGATTTTTTTAGACATTTCCTCATTTTGTTTTTGAAGCTGTATGCGAGACCTTTTCTGTATCTGTAGAGCGTTCTTTAGTTTTTCGAATGCTTCCTTACTATTTGACATCTGTATCTGCTCATCCGTCATCGTCTCTTTTTTTGAATCCACCAAGGTCAACAGTGACTTCCTTTCAATTTCATTTTCTTCTAATTTTGTTTTTATTTTATCTAGTGCTCCTTCCAGTTCGTTTCTTTGTTGAATTATCAGCTTTTCTTTTACTTCAAAAACCTTATTTCTTTCTTCCAATTTTTCATATTGAAGGTCTTTATCTTTCAACTCCTCTTCCAGCTTCTGTATTTCTCCCTCTTGAAAAATCTTTTGTTTAGAAATATTCAGATCTATTTTTTCTTTTTCCAATTTCTCAATTAAACCACGTAAAGAATCATTTGCCTGGACCTGACTTTCCATCGAGGTACTTACTGAGTTCAGGCAATCACTAGTCTCTTCCAGCTGTTTTTCACAATCATATAGATCCGATTCAAACCTTTGATTTTCCTCCCTTAGACTTTTCTCTGTGCTTATATACTCTTGAATTTTTCCTTCGAGATCTTCAATTATGCTTTCGAAACTCTGTATCGCTTTCGAATTCTTATCATTGTCCTTTTGAAATTTTTTCACTTTACTCTCAAGGCTTTTGCAAGAACTTTTCACCTCTTCTTTTTCCCTTCTTACATCGCTTATAAGTTCTCTTTGAAGATCTATGCATTCTTCTAATTCAACAATCTCAATGGAGAATTCTTCATTTTTCATTTGAATCTTTTGTCGAAAATCTTCCTCTGTCTTCAAATCATCCTTTAGCTTTTCGATAAGCCCTTTATTTTTTTCAGCCTCATTCTTATCATCTATCACCGTCGCATTTAGAGAGTCTATTTGTGATAATAATGACACCCTCTCTATTTCTTTTTCTGCTATCTTCTCATTCAATTTTTCTGATGTCTTCAGAAGCCTTTCTTTTTCTTCTTCAAGTAACTTTTCTTGTGATTCCAGAAGCTTATTTTTCTCTTTTCTGGCCTCACACTCTCCTATCTTTTCATCCAGTCGCAATTCCAAATCTTTAGTTCTATAATCCATAGTCTGAACATAATCTTCTAAGATTTGCTTTTGTTCGTGAAGAGCTTGAATCTCTTTTTCAACTTTCCCGATATAAATCTCTAAGCTATCTACTTTTTTACTGCTCTCATTTAACTGTCTTTCAAAATCCGTATTCTTTTCATTCGTTTCATTAAGGAATTGCAGTATCCGCTCAGCCTCACTACGTGTTTTCTCTTCAGCATTGACCGCCTGTATTAACTGCTCTACTACTCTTCCTTTTTCCTCTTCCGCTTTCTTTAGATTTTCCTGCAGTTTTAAATAACGTTTCCCTAATTCCCTACTATCTTTCTGTAATTTTTTATTGTGTTCTTCAACATCCTTCTTTTTACTCATAAGCTCTGAAATCATTTCAACGTTTTGTGCTAAATGCTGCTTATTCTCCTGTATTTTCTGCGAAAATCTTTCATTATTTCCCTCTTCATCTAGAAGTCTCGTTTCCGCCAATTCCAGGTTTTTCTTGAGAGCCTTTTTTTTATTTTTCAGCTCATCTACGTCTTCCTCAAACTTACTTGCAATTTCTTTTGCCTTCTCAAGTTTTTTAATAATTTCTTTTTTTTCTTCTTGCAAGCTTCTATTTTCATTCTGTTTTTCCACACTAAGCTGCTCAAAGTTTATATGGCTTTTTCTTAGCTCCTCAAAATCCTTTGATAGGCTTTCAATTAATGAATCTTTCTCAAGTAAGTTCTCATTGATTTCTTTCTGGTAATGTCTCCCTTGAGATACTTGATTCATTAAGTCTTTTTTATCTAAAAGCTCACAATCCAACTGTCGATGTAAATCCATATTTTGGGCTCTAAGTGCCAGTGTAAGAACTTCCTTTTCCTTTGTTGCACTTCTGCTTTGTACTTGCAATAACGTTAAATCTTTTTCTAAAACCTTTCCTCTTTCCACAACCTGAAGCAAACTCTCTTCCAGATCTTGAATTACTTTTCCCAGTAACTCATCTCTTTCTAACCTCGACTTGTAATCCACTTGATTTCGTTGTAAAATAAGTTTTTTTTCTATTATACGATCTCTACAATCTTCATTCTGCTTTTGTAAGTCGAAAACATTAGCGTTTACATCACTTAATTTCTGATTAAACTTTTCCGTTTCATCAGCTGTCTCCAAGTTCCTTTGGCCATATACTTTCGCGTCATTTTCTAATTTCTCAATTTGATCTTCGAGTGCAACGAGCCTGTCGCTTAAATACCTATTTTCTTCTTGCAAAACATGAACATCAGCCTGGTCCCTTTTCTCAAATATGTCCTTCATCTCTTTTTTTAATGTCTCATTTTGATCTTCATAGTCGCTAAGTTGTTGTTTATAAGTTCTATTTTCTTCCTCTATTGACCTGTAATCCTCTTGTTCTCTTTCCTGAACGGAAGCCTTCTCTTCTTTCTTCAACGTTCTGATTTGTTCTTCATAGGCTAAGACTTGATGCTTTAGAGTCTCATTTTCTTCCTCTCCAAGAGACAACTGATCTTTCAATTTCTCTTGCATGCATTTTGATTTAAATTCTTCTTCAGCTACACACTCATTAAACCTTGTAATTTCTTCATTTAGCGAATTCTTCAACTTTTTAGTCTCTAAGTTTTTATCTTCAAGATCTTCCCTTAGATTTCTGATTTCTTCTTCAAAACTCTCACTATCCCATTTACTTTGAAGACTCTCCTTTTCAGCTTGTAATGTTTTAATTGTTACATTCTGCTTGGTAAGTTTTTCCTTAAGAGTACCCTCAATTGCAATAAGCTTAGTGCATTGTTTTTTTGCGGTATCCAACTCGGTTTGTTTCTTAACCATCATTTTATTAAAGGTTTCAGTAATGCTGCGGTTTTCCTTTAATTTCTTTGACAGTGCACCCTGTAGAAAATCTAACCCTTTGCTCTGCTCCGTTACCTTGCTAAGAGCCTCTTTTAATACTTTGTTATTTTCACTAAGTGTTTGGTTTTTAACATAAAGTAATTTACTTGTTTCAAGAGCTTTATCCCTTTCTGATACATTTTTTTCCCTCGTATTTTTTAACTCTTTATTTTCTTTTTTCAGAGTGTCGAATTTTCCTCTAAGTTCTCTTGCATATTCCCGATCTTCTATTAAAATATTTTCTGATTGGCTTAGCTTTTTTAAAATTATACGGCTTTGTTTTTTTAGTGTATTATTCTCTTTTTTAGTAACTTCGAAGTCTTTTTCTGAATTAGACGATGGAACAGTCGACTGCTGCTCCGATTGAATGGAGGGTTTAGTGTTATTTTCGTTAGCAGCTGAAACCATAATTACACCAATTACTATTGATTATTCAAAGCCCCCTCTTATTAAATAAATTGTATCACAATACAAATTAAACAGTCCTTTATTAATACTGTTAATGCTTATTTTTTCACAACTTAATGATTTAACCTTACAAGGAATGTATCATCACGAATAAGGACTTATCGCACACTTGCAACTATTTATATCATTAAATTATACAAAAGAACTTTAGTTACTACCTACTAGGTTCACTGGTCCTACTGTTCTAACAGAGAAAGAAGCCGATACTTAAGTCATATAATTATTGGTGCAGCGATTAAAGTACATCGAACGTATTGTTCAAAGATTCATATCATCATCAATCTGAAGATCTTACAAAAAGAAGTCAAAGGTTAAATTTCTTAACTCCTTTCTCTATGCTCTCTGTGGTTTTTATTTGTGGATTTTCTCAGTTTTCCTGCCCCTTCCTGCACATAATCAAGGACTTATTCTTATACAATCATTTGAATATGCCATTTAAGTATACCAAGGATTCACGAATAAAGAGTTCTATTCTGAATAGAAGATGACAATAGAAGTATTAAAGATAATTGAGTTTAAGAAATAAGTTCTCGAAACAAACTGAGAATTTAATCGAACGCTGCAAGGCAAGTTTAGTATCTGATATTGCCTCAATAACACGATCTAAAGGTTGAAGATCCGACTGACTTGCGAATTCAATAATATCCTTTTGACGATCTCTATGAATCAGGTAGTGAGGATTCCCACCAGACTGAACCAAGTGCAAGTCCCGATGCCAAGAAAGAATAATATCGAAAAAGCCTTCAGCTTCAGTCATATTCTTCAAAGATAAAGCTCCTTCAATTTCCTTTTCAATTGCCTCACGCTGTATGGCCGATAAATCCTTCATCTCGTGATTGAGCTGTTGTCGCAGTTCATCATCTTCTGATTTTTTGAGATCATCCAAAACCTCTTCAAATTCCAAAGCAATTTTAGAAAGCTCGAAATATGAATTCATCCTACCTTTAACGAGAATGTCTAATAGGCGACTTCGTGTAGCTTCTTCACCATTTTCCAACAAACGAATAGCTCGTCCCAAAGATCCTCTCGCTTGGAGGGCAATACGATTGGCTTCCTCCTGTGGCACTTGTTTCTTATCTCTTAGAAACATCTCAATTTCTTTCTCAAGGACAGGCCGAAAACGTACTTTTCGACAGCGGGAAGTAATCGTTGGTAATAAAGCTTCCGGTGAACTTGAAAGTAAAATGATAATACTGTGAGAAGCCGGCTCTTCAAACGTTTTCAACAAAGCATTAGCGCTAGTAGGCAGCATTCTTTCTGCATCGTGAATGATGAAAACCTTCCACTTGCCCTCATTAGGAAGCATATAGACCTCTTCAGCAAGCTGACGCATAGAGCGAATGCTATGCATCCCTATTTTCCCTTCTGGAGAACAAACGTGAATATCCGGATGATTCCCAGATTTTACTTTACGAAGATGATGGCCCTCAGGGTCGTCTTGACAAAGAATCTTTGTAGAAAAATCATATGCAAACAGACTCTTTCCAATCCCTTCAGGACCAGAAAACAATATAGAATTCCCCAGCTTTCCCTGAGTCAAAATACTTTCGAGATAGCCTTTAACAATATCATTACCAATAAGGTCATCAAAAGTCAGGCTAGCTTGAGGATCAGAGTTCATCTTTCAACAGCTGGGGTAGCGCCTTCTCTATATTTTGCATCGCATGGTGAAACACCTCTTCAGGAGAAACATGTGCATCAATGGTATGAATGCGCTCTGGATTTTGTTGCGCCAGAATATGAAAACCCTCTTGCACCTGTTGGTGAAAATGCAAAGCTTCAGACTCAATACTATCCAAAATATACTTCCCATCAACCTGTGTACGTGAAAGACCAACCTCTGGAGAGAGATCTAGGTAAAGAGTCAGGTCAGGCCATAAATTATCGCTGGCTATAGTACACATTTGTTCAACATAATCCATACCTAACCCACGAGCTTTCCCTTGATAGGCAATACTCGAATCGTGGTATCGGTCACATAAAACTATATGTCCAAATTCCAAAGCTGGCAGGACCTGCTCTTCTAAATGCTGAACCCGTGCTGCCAGAAATAACAGAAGCTCGGCATTCAGCCCTACCTTTATCTCCTTGTCGCGCCGAAGTAACCACTCCCTAATATGTTCACTGAGTCGACTTCCCCCGGGTTCTCTAGTTTTTAGCACCCGGTAACCACGACCTGTCAACTCATCGTACAACTTTTGGGCCAAGGTTGTCTTACCAGCACCTTCTCCACCTTCAAGAGTAATAAATAGACCTGACATAAAAATCCCGGGGTTGCTCTATCAACAGAGAAGAGCTAATTACAGCTCACTCTTTCCAGCTTCTTCAACTAGCACTTCATCAGCTGTAACTTCTTCAGCTGTGACTTCTTCAGTAAGAACTTCACTTTCCGTGTCCGGATTTTCACCATCAGGGTCTTCTGAACCAGTAGTTTCGGAAACCACATCGTCAATCCCTTCAAGCCTTTGCATGCCAACAAGAAGATCACCGTTCTTAAGATTTACCAACTTCACGCCTTGCGTGTCACGCCCCATAATACGAATTTCATCGACTGGAATTCTTACTGTCTGCCCACCTTCTGACATCAAGAGCAGCCCGTCATCATTCGTGGCTGCAACAGCACCCAAAACCAGACCATTACGTTCTGTGGTACGAATAGCTCGTACACCCACACCACCACGCTTGGTTTGACGGAACTCTTCTACTTGAGACCTCTTGCCAAAACCTCTCTCGCAAACAACAAGAATACTTTGCTCTGGTTGAACTACTACGCAGCCTACTACAACATCGGATTCATTTTTCAGCTTGACACCTTTAACGCCCCTAGCTGTTCGGCCCATAGGTCGTACACCACTTTCATCAAAGCGAACCGCCATACCATTTCTGGTAAAGAGCATTACCTGCTCACCACTTTTTACCAAGCGAGCTGCAATAACTTCATCACCTTCATCAATAGTCACAGCATAAACTCCCTTTCGACGAGGATTGCTGAAAGCTTCCAATAAAGTCTTTTTCACGATACCTTGCTTTGTACCAAGAAGGATATAACCCTCTGCCTCAAAGCTACTCACTCGCAATACCGTAGCAACTTTCTCTCCTTCCCTGATATCTTCAAGGAACTGGATAATAGGCTTACCCTTGGAGCGGCGACCTGTTTCCGGAATCTGCCAAACTTTCAACCAATAACAACGACCCATATTAGTGAAAATCATTAAATAATCATGAGTAGACGCTACATAAAGGTCTTTGAGAACATCGGCCTCTTTCTTCATGTGCATTCCAGAAACACCATGGCCTCCCCTACGCTGTTCGCGGAAGGTATCAGTAGGCATTCTCTTGATATAGTCATCGTTTGAGATCGTGATAATAACAGGCTCATTCGCAATGAGGTCTTCCATCGACATGCCTTCTTCTACCGCAGCAATAATTTGCGAGGCACGTCCAGATTTATGAGTTTTCACCAACTCCATAAGCTCTTCTTTAATAATCTTATGTACGAGAGACTCATCACCAAGAATAGCACGATAGTGCTCAATTCTATCTAGAAGACCCTTGTATTCCGTATCAATTTTCTCTTGCTCCATACCTGTAAGCTGGTACAATCGCAAGTCCAGAACCGCATTAGCTTGACGTTCCGAAAACTCAAAAGAACCTACCAAATCGCCTTTAGCATCTACTCTGTTAGGGCTGGCACGAATAATTCTTACTATTTCATCAAGGTTATCAATTGCTTTGAGGTAACCCTCCAGAACATGAGCTCTATCTTCGGCTTTTTTCAACTCAAAACGAGTTCTACGTCGGACCACTTCAATACGGTGATCTACCCAGGCAACCATCATCTGCTTAATATTCATGGTACGAGGCAGCCCTTTATCCAGAGCCAACATATTACAACCGAAAGTAATCTGCATATCGGTGTATTTGAAAAGTTGGTTAAGTACCACATCAGATACTTCACCTCGTTTCAACTCGATAGCGATGCGGAGTCCGTCTTTGTCTGACTCATCTCGCAAGTCAGCAATACCCGTTATTTCCTTATTATTAATAAGGTTGGCAATCTGCTCTATCAAACGGGCCTTGTTTACATTGTAGGGAATCTCATCGACAATGATACGTTGACGATCACCGGAGGAATCCATATCCTCAACGACACACAGTGCCCGCAGAGTCAGTTTACCCCGACCTGTATGGTAAGCTTCTTTAATTCCACGATATCCACAAATCAAGCCGCCCGTAGGAAAGTCAGGACCTGGCATAACCTGCATGATCTCATCAATAGTCGTCTGAGGATCATCGAGTATTAATAGAATGGCGTCTACAAGCTCTACTAAGTTGTGGGGAGGAATATTTGTTGCCATACCCACAGCAATACCAGTAGATCCATTACATAAAAGGTTTGGAAATTTAGCGGGGAATACAACGGGTTCCGTTTTAGTTTCATCATAGTTTGGAATATGATCCACTGTATCCTTGTCCAGGTCTTCCATCAGACGCATTGCCGCCGTCCTCAGACGTGCTTCCGTATAACGCATCGCAGCGGGAGGGTCTCCATCAACCGAACCAAAGTTTCCTTGTCCATCCACAAGCTGGTATCGCATCATCCACTCTTGCGACATTCTGACAAGTGTTGGGTAGATGACCGTTTCACCGTGTGGGTGATAGTCTCCAGACGTATCACCACAGATTTTCGCACACTTACGATGTTTTCCCTGTGGTCCGAGGTTCAGTTGCCTCATGGCATAAAGAATGCGTCTTTGTGAAGGCTTCAAGCCATCGCGCACATCAGGAAGAGCTCGAGAAATAATAACAGACATGGAGTAGCGGAGATAACTTTCTTTCATCTCATCTTCTACATTGCGTGGTACTACCGTTTCATTTTGCGTATACGACATGGTGCAGGGCTCCTTAAATATCTAAGTTCTTCACGGACAAGGCATGGTGCTCAATAAATGCCCGACGAGGCGGCACTTCCTCTCCCATTAACATGGAAAACATGTGGTCTGCAGCAATAGCATCTGGTAGTGTTACACGCACAAGAGTCCGTACTTCAGGATCCATTGTGGTATCCCATAGCTGGTCAGCATTCATCTCACCTAGACCCTTATACCTTTGAATTTCGATCCCTTTCTTTCCATTTGCACGGAGAAATTCGATCACTTCTTTCAAAGTATAGGCAGTGTATTTTTCACTCTCTTTATCGTTCTCTATGATGTCATAGATCGCTCCATTCGGTATGGAGTAATTGTGAAAAGAGAGGTTAAAGGTAGATAGTTTATCTTGTATCCCAGTGAGCACATTTTCTGCATAAAATTCTAGAATGTGCAACTTCTTGGGACGAAAAACTTTCATTTCTTCTGTCACTTCATTTTCAGGAATAGAAGCAATAGCTTCTTCATGACGAACCCTCTGCTCATCTTCATCCGTTGCAGCAAGTGCAGACAATTCCTCTTCTGTATTGACAAGGCGTTCTACATCTCCCATTTTAACTTGGAATCGTGGGTACTTACCCTCTTCATCCTTTGCAGCTAAAAATTCTCTAAAGGGCACACCCGTACGCTCAATTGCAGAAATTAGAGCTTCTACTGTCAATATCGTTTTAAGCATCTCCGAAACATTCTCTTCACTTAGTGCCTCATCTGTACCCGCTGGGCAGAGTTTCAAATCGCTCATTCCTAACTCTAAAAGGTACTGATCCATTTCCTTTTCTGAATGAATGTAGCGACTTTTCTTCTTTCTACTCACTCTATAAAGAGGAGGCTGGGCAATGTAAATATACCCTCCCTCTACCAGTGCGTGCATATGTCGATAGAAGAAAGTCAGAAGAAGAGTTCTGATGTGAGATCCATCAACGTCGGCATCCGTCATGATAATAACTTTGTGATAACGAAGCTTTTCCACATTAAAGTTATCGTGACCTATCCCGCAGCCCAAGGCTGAAACCATAGTTCCGACTTCCTTATTCTGAAGAATCTTTTCGAGACGAGCCTTTTCAACATTCAGAATTTTACCACGAATAGGTAGTATCGCTTGATAGCGGCGATCTCTTCCCATCTTGGCCGAGCCTCCCGCAGAATCTCCCTCAACAATATAAATTTCGCAGAATTCCGGATTTTTCTCTTGGCAATCTGTTAGCTTCCCTGGAAGACGCGAACTATCAAGGGCTGTCTTACGTAAAGTTAGCTCTCTTGCTTTCTTAGCAGCCTCACGAGCTTGTGCTGCAAGGATCGCCTTCTCAGAGATGCATTTCGCTAATACAGGATTTTCTTCCAGGCATATAGTAAGTTGCTCACCAACTATTTGCTGTCCAATTGAGCTGACCTCACTATTCCCCAGGCGTTGTTTTGTCTGCCCTTCAAACTGTGGATTCATGAGTTTTACGGAAACTACGGCTGTAAGGCCTTCCCGCATGTCATCTCCAGTCACTGCGATTTTCAGATTTTTGAGCGCAGAGCTGTTTTTTATGAAGGTATTCAACACACGTGTTAGAGCCGTTGAAAACCCTATAACGTGAGTCCCACCAAAGCGTGTAGGGATATTGTTCACATAGGAGTGGATTGACTCATTGTATCCTTCATGCCACTGCATAGCGACTTCAAATTCAACAGGCCCACCATCCGTTTCTCGAGTAGTGCTAAAATAAATGGGGGTTGGGAAAAGAGGATTTTTGTTTTCATTGAGGTACTCAACAAAAGAAATCAAGCCCCCTTCAAAACAAAAGGTAACATCCTCACATGCTATATCTCGTTCATCACGGAAATGGATGTTAATACCCTTATTAAGAAAGGCGAGTTCTCTCAAGCGTTTAGCCAGGATATCATAATCAAAAGTTATGACAGTGAAAATATCATCATCGGGGTGAAAAGTGACACGTGTTCCCCGCTTCTTTGTTTCTCCAACAACTTCAACAGGTCCAAGGGGTCTCCCTCTTTCAAAGTCGATTTGGTGCGTGCTACCCTCTTTAAAAACCTGTACTCTCAGGAATTTTGACAGAGCGTTCACACAAGATATCCCTACGCCGTGAAGTCCACCTGAAACTTTATAACTGTCTTTGTCAAACTTTCCGCCAGCATGAAGAATCGTCATGACTACTTCAACAGCAGATACGTCCCGTCCTTGCTTCGCAGATTCTTTATCATGCCGCTCTACAGGGATACCACGTCCATCATCCTGTACACTTACAGAACCGTCTTTATGAAGGATTACCTCAATCAAATTGCAATGACCTGCCATCGCTTCATCGATACAGTTATCCACAACTTCATATACTAGATGATGAAGTCCACCAGAAGAGGTGTCTCCAATATACATACCTGGACGTTCACGAACAGCCTGAAGACCTTCCAAAACCGTAATCGAACTGGCTGTATACTCTTTTTCCTTACTCATAGTTGTGCTGTCCTGTTGACTCAAAGTATTACCACCTGGCATGAGATCACCCCATACGAAAAACAATGTTTTTGATGTATGTTTTAGGGAACTTCCCTCTTAAACTTTGCAATATCCGAGGCTTATCGTTGCGACTTAGCAAGCTATAAAGCGTTGAGTTTCGCACTTTCACATGCAAGATCCCTTCTTCGAAGGAAACAGCTTCGGTCATCGTTGCGAGTTTCTTACCTATAATTTCCGGCCATGCGGCCAGAACAAGGTCCCCTCGCTCCTTGTAAATCTCTCCGATTCTATATAAAACAACCGGTAAAAGATCATTTAATTGGTGGTTGGTCAGGTTACAGCCTGAATAACCCTTAGGCGTTCTTCGGGCTCGCCATCTCATAGCCCTCTCTCCCCTTCAAAGACTGGTAAAACATACCTAATCCCGTAGGGAATTTCAAGAGTTTTTACCATGTTTAAAAGAAAAGACTCCAAAAATACTCTTCCTAAAATGGGCTTGTGACAAAAAAAAGGAAAGCAGCCTTTGAGATACCCTCTAAGGGGTCTCGAGAATGATTTGATATCATCAAAAATATTGGACTTTTTCGTTGGATAAATCAACACCAATGAAGGATCGCCCATATATTTTATGCCCTTTCCTTTTACAAGGATATTCAAACTGTTGCGACCTGTTTCTTATCTACTAGAACTTGCTTTGGAAGCTGAAATACAACATCTTCTTTTGTATAAACCAGGTCTTCTACCTTCGTCACTCCAAGCTCTTTCAAACGCCATATACACTTTTGCACAACATCTTCTGGCGTGGAAGCTCCAGCGGTCAAACCAATAACCTCTACACCGTCAAGCCAGGACGCATCGATTTCGTTTTCATCATTAATTAAATAAGAAGGCGTCCCTCTTTTCTGAGCTACCTCTACCAACCGATTAGAGTTAGAGCTTTGTCTATCACCTACAACAAGAACCAGGTCAGTATATCCTGTAATTTCCCGTAGCGCATGTTGCCGATTCGTTGTTGCATAACAGATGGAAGAGCTAGGCAAAGTCTTGATTTGGGGGTACTTGGCAACCAGAGCTTCAGTAATTTCTTTCACATCATCTAAACTAAGCGTTGTCTGGGTAATATAGAACAGCTTTTCGTTATCACAAAACTTCAAAGAATTGACATCTTTCACACACTCCACAATGGTCGTTACATCAGGTGCTTCACCAGCTGTTCCCACCACTTCTACGTGATTTTTGTGTCCAATTAGAATGATTTGGCACCCTCGTGCTGCAAAGCGTTTTACAGCGGAGTGTACACGCGTTACGAGTCCACATGTTGCATCAATTTCTTGAAGTTTCCGTGATCTGGATTGCTCCCGCACTTCAGGAGAGACACCGTGTGCTGAGTAGACAAGTTTTGCTCCTACAGGAACATCACTGATATCTTCGATAAAAACAGCCCCTTTACTTCGAAGGCGATCCACAACATGTTTGTTATGAACAATTTCGTGCTTCACGTAAATTGGAGCACCCCAAAGTTCAATCGCCTTTTCCACTGTATCGATAGCTCTTTCTACACCTGCGCAAAAGCCCCTGGGTTTAGACAAAAGAAGTTTCATAGACAGCCTCACAAGTACTTAAATAGGAAGGGGCATTATACTCCAGTACCTCTTTGTCATGCAATCATTCTTTCTTCTTCTCGCCCCCTAAGCAGCCTCTAATTTTCAAGCCCATGACAAATAAACTTTAAGGTCTCGTAACAAGCAAGTTAAGTCTACTTCGAACTCCAAGAACTCAAAAATTACCTCTTATGGTAAAATAAAATTTTAACTCTTTCCCGTTGAGAAGATGAGTAGTAAAAATGAAAAAATCCCACGTCTTGCAATTCGACCACTAACGAGAGGCTGTGATATAGGCAGTTTTCGCCATGAAATCTTCCTCCAGATGCAAAATCTTCTAGAGGAGTACCGCTGCTCCTCTAACACCCTGTCTCAAGACTCTTCTGATAAGCTCAACTTCAAAAAATCTCTGACTGACATCGGTGCTGATAAGCACTCTTTTCTTAATACATTATTTAGTAACCTTGTATCTGGAAAGGAGGCTTTATTAAAATCTGCAGAAGAAGAAGCTAAACCCACTACTAAGCTTCAAGAGAAAGAGCTGACCCACCTTCCTTCATTAAGCCAAAAACTCGAAAATGCCATGTCCATAAACCCAAAGAGCGAAAAAACTAAAAATATATTTGAAAAAGCCGAAGCGGTCAATTCTACGATGGATCACATTATTGAAGGAGGGTCCAACGAAACTGACTATGAGCATGAAAAACAATTAAATGCTGAAAAGGTAATGGAAACTCTAGCTAAAGTCTTCTCTGGTAAGCCTGAAGAAGATGAACTTGGACTTATTTCATTACTTAGGGACCAATTAGACCCCTCATTCGAAGAAACCATAAGTCAAGTTCTCAAAGAAGTTGAAACGGAATTATTTACGGAAGGAGAATTAGAACAAATCATTGATTCATCCATCGAAGAAGCTCTTAAAAAAACAGATACAACACTTGAGCTTGAAGATGAATACGATGAAGCGATGGTATTAGATGCTAACTCTGACATTAGCGAACTTTTTTCAAAAGAAATTGAGAAGGCTGTAATAGATGAAATGGAAGTAGTAAAAAAAGAGTTCAAAAATCTTTCAAAAACTTTAAAACTGGAAGATTTCAATGAAGTAATCAAAAGCCCTGATGACATCAAGGACCTTGCAGAATCTCACACCAAGGCATTTATTTCCAATTTTGGTAATAGTAAAGAAATGCCAGGCCCTCAATTTCTCGCTAATATCCTCGAAAGTTCTCTTTTCCCATCAGACGACGAGAATGAAACATCTGAAGAACTCGATGTATACAAAAAAGTGGATAAAAAAATTGAATCTCTTAATGAAAGCGCCGATTTATTCCTTGAAGTTCTTAGCAAAAAGGACTCTGACACCCCCCCCTCAAAAGAATCAATCCATGAAGCCGTTCAATCTCTGGAATCAATTAACAAAAACATCAACTTCTTTGAAGACATTCATAATATCGATATACTAAAAAACTCAGGCTCCAATAATGAAATCGATGAGCTCATTACTTCCTTTTCACCTATATTCAGTTCTCTAGGTCTTGAAATCAATTCCTTAGATGATGTTATGCATTCCTATGAAGATATGATTCATTCTTTCCTCGAATCAAAAGATCAAATGAGTTTGGATAATCAAAACATGTTTGCCCAAGCTATCAATGACACAGGTGCTGAGGGCGAACATATAATACAGGCTCTTGAAAGCCTTGAAAAAACTTTTCACAATAAAAGACATATCCCTAGCCAATCTGAAAATAGCGATGACCTTTCCAAAAACCAAAGTGCAGAAGAACAAGAAACAGACCTAATGAGAATTGTAAGAGATCTACAAGACAAAAAAAAGGCCATGTTTTACATAGAGCTTCACAAAATACACCTGAGTCAAAAGGATCAGCTTCTCAAAGCTCTACGCTCCACTGAATTAGGAGGAATTCGGGAACAGGCACATTACCTACTATTCCTTAGGAGGCTAGATTATTTTATGCGCAAAAACCATAAGCACTGTCCGATAACTCAAGAAGAAAGCGTCTCTTTACAAATAGCCTTGGAAATGAACTGTGATCTCCCTATTTACTTTCGCGTTGAAAATATTTAGAGAATATACGGTGTTATTACATAAGTAAATTATCTACAAAAAACTTCTCATAAATATCCTGTCCGGCTTACATCAGGCTTTTCATAATAGAAAGAGTAGTAAGAACTACCAAATATATTCAGGTGGTTGAGATAATGATACAATTTATATAGTTCTCGCCGCTCTTTAAAGCCTTCTGCTTCAGGAATTTTTTCGTGATAGGCCTTATAGAAATCCTCTGTAAACCCCCCAAACATCCCCATTATCCCCAATTCCGCTTCGTGATGACCATAATAAACAGCAGGATCGTAAATTACTGCGTGCCCTTGCTCATCTACAGCCATATTTCCACTCCATAAATCCCCATGGAGTAAAGAAGGGGAAATCTCTTGCCCTTCAAAGTATCCTGGAAGCCTGTCGAGTAATCTATGCCCACAATCACGCATTAGCTCATCACCCGACTTTATAAAAGCCAAGTCCAACTGATATTGCAAACGAAAGCGCGCAAAAAAAGACACCCATTCTTCCATCCAGGTATTAATCTGCGGAGTACTCCCAATTGTGTTGTCCACATGAAAACCAAATCGTGATTCTTCTGTACACAGGTGTTGGTCTGCAAGCCCCCCCCCTAAATCTCTTTGCGTCCACTCCCTAGCAGTCCCCAATTTTATGTATTCCAATACAAGAAAAGACCCGCCATTTGGCAGTTGATCACAAAAGAAAACCTTGGGAACTCTTACTGAATGAGATTCATACAGACTTTTAAGTCCCCTGACCTCTCCTTCAAACATTTGAATAGCTGCGTTTTTGTTGATTTTAACAAAAAAACTCCCAACGTCAGTAGAATAACAATAAGCTTCATTGATACAGCCCCCACCGATCGGAGAGACAGAAATCACTTCATTACAATTCAGCCTGTCACGCAAAGCTTGAGCAATACCATCGTCATGTCGATTTGCCTTCATGCCCACACTCAAAAATAGTTGCTAACAATCCAGCACAAGCCTCTTCAAACATGTCAAGCACCTTTTCAAAACCTTGGTCACCACCATAATAAGGATCTGGCACATCCTGACCCTTAAAACTTTTACTGAAATCGTTTATAAGATACAACTTTCCCTTGCTCTCATCATCACCCGCTAGACTAAGAAGCTCTTGAAGAATATGATTATCTGCAGCAAGAATGTAATCAAACTTACCGAAAAAAGCGCCCCGAAATTCCTGTGCTCTACTACTTAGGTCTATACCTCTTTTACTGGCCGCCTCACGCATACGAGAATCCGGCAATGATCCTATATGCCAGTTCCCAGTACCACAACTTTCTACATGCAGCTTGTTAGAATATCCACCTTTCTCTGCAAGGTCTTTAAGAATTCCTTCTCCTGCAGGTGAGCGACAGATATTTCCCAAACAAACAAACATTACAGCTATTTTCGACATCAGAATTCTTTACTTAAGCTTTTCTATTTGAAACCCGTAACACTCGCCTACCTGGACGATTTTTCCATAAGCAAATTGCTTCCCATTAACAGTAGCCCAAGCAGGAACTTGTACCGAAGCATCGAGCACAAGGATAGTACCTGGCCCCATACCCATCAAGTCTCCAACTTTAAAATCCTGTTCACAAATCACAACGCGGATATCCAGTTCAGTATCTTTCAAGCTTTGAAGAATACGCTTACCACTACCATCAGAATTGTCTACTGCCAGCTCTTCTGATACTCCCGTATCAACAGCTTCTTCAACCTCTTCATCTACCATCCCCACTCCCCCTCAACGGTTTTAACCCATCATCAGTTTGATTTATGCCGGACCCGGCCACAAACTTTGAATTTACGTCCGAGTCCAGTATACGAAACACCCTCTAAGAGACTATTTATCACTGTACATCAGATACACATCTGAAACCATAGGTTCGATTTACTGTTCCTGGATTGTTTCTATTTCTATGAGAACAACGCAAGTCTTCCTTCAGGCTCTTCCAACATCCACCGCGTAGAACTCTATATACTCCCTGTAAGGGGCCCTTTGGAGAATCTGGCTCTTGTGCTGAAACTTCATAGTAATTGTAACCATACCAGTCTTGGCACCATTCGTAAACATTTCCAGATACATCATAAATTCCACCGTCGTTAGGAGCATAGCTCATTACAGCTGTCGTATCTGAATAGAAGAAATTTGCCTGAGATTTTTCAATGGACTCTCCCGTAGGGTAGGCTATATTAGAAATGCCTCCCCTTGCAGCGATTTCCCATTCTGCTTCAGTAGGTAAACGCTTACCCACCCACTTAGCATACCCCACTGCTCCGTACCAGGTAACCCCCACTACAGGATGCTTGCTATACCCTGATTCAATACTTAGCTTTCCTCCGCTAAGCTTAATACGCGACTCCCTCAATCTGATGATATCATTATTTTGAATGTCCTTTACCCCTTCCATAACCTCTAGAAAACGAGCAAACTGTTCATTAGTTGTCGGGTGTATCTCCATCGCGAAACTCGACAAATTGATCTGATGCCTAGGCATTTCATCTCTATTACCATCGTTGCTCCCCCTAAAGAAAGCCCCTCCTTTCACGACAACCATATCCGTATGAATGGGTTCTATATTTTTCACTTCTTGTGGTTCCGGGTGGTAGTGAGATACATTACGATTCACCCTTATGGCCTCTGCCGGATCCGCCTCATAAACCGGTTTCTCAATCTCTTGTTCTTGAAGTACAGGTTTAAGAGAGCTCTTCTCTCTTTCCTTAGGTAAAGAAAAAGAAGAAAATTCTTGTGCCGATTGGTGGACCGTTGCGCCAGCAGAGGTTCCCGCAGTCTTTGTCACCACAAGAGGCACAGGGTCCGGCCCTTTCCTCACATCCGTCTCTTCTGAGAGAAATGAAATTTGTTCGGCCTGACCACTATTCAGAGAGTGAGCTTCAGCAAGAACTCGTTGTTCTTGTCTAGCTTGGCCACTAAGGTTTTCTTGCTGAAAGGGAGGAGATACTTCAGGCGTTGTCACTCTTTGGTCAAAAGATTTCCTTTCGCTATTTTCCGAAAATGATAGCGATACGGCAGGCTTAGCCTTCCCGCGAGCGACATCATCCATAATCTGAATAAGAGAAGCCGGTCTTTTTTCTGGGTTACTCCGCAAGCAAGACAGAACGAGAGCATCCCAGTTATATTTAAAGTTAGGCTTTTTCACCGAAGGCATCTCAAAAACTCCTTCGGGAAGCTCTTTGGTGATAAGATAGTATGCGAGAACACCAAAGGCATAGACATCTGCCTTTATTCCTACTGGCCCAAATGTTTCCCCATGCTTCTGTTCAGGAGATAAAAAGGCATAATTCTGCAAGAAAGTATTATGTAAAATACTTAGCTTTTGTGACTCAACAATTTGGGTGGAGTATCGATCATTTTGATTTTTCCCTCCTTCAACAACGGGCACAATGCTCAAAGCATCAGCAAGCACTTTATATGTTCTACTTAAAATAGCTCCTATACCAACGATACGTGATAAGCCAAAGTCAGAAAGTAGGATTTTGATTTTCCCTTTCCCTTGTCCGACTAATAGATTATTTGGCTTCAGCCCTCCGTGGATAACAACATTTCCACTCCGCATCTTGTTATGTGCATAATCCAGAGCATCTGCAATTTGCCTGAATATCTCCAGTAATTCGTCCTCTACAATCTCTCCTTCTCGAGAAATTAAATACTGGCCAAGATTTGTTGTCTCTCCCAAAGGATCTACGATACAATCACTTACAAGAAAATATTCCCCATTAGAAACGGAAACAGTATGAACCTTGACTATGTTGGGATGGTCGAGTGTTGCAAGGGTTCCCACTTCCTCTTCGAAACGTTGGATAAACCCTCTTTGAGATCCGAGTTCACTAGGCAAAACCTTTAATACATACTGACGCTTCATAAAGCGATGTTCCGCGAGAAAAACGGTCCCCAGAGATCCTTGACCTATCTGTTTTATGAGATTATAGTCTCCGAGAATTCGTGTCATCATTACCCCTTAATTGTTCATTAACTTCCAGAGTCTCAAAATAATGACAATCAACAATTTCTTCAACCTGTATTGCTGTCATCAAAGGAATCAGCGTTCTCTATTTAACATCTCAACGAAAGATGCTCCCTTCTTTATAGAACTTTACAGCCCCAGAATGCAAAGGGGTTGATATGCCATCAAGCATGGCCTGAACTTCTAAGTTACTGAATGCTTGATGCTTATTTTTCAGAAGATCAAGATTGTCTCCCAGAGATTTTAGAATAGCATATACTTTTTCATCATTGACCTCACTAGAAGTTGCCAAAATAGCATAAACTCCAAGCGCAGGAATTTTTTCTGATTTATTGAGTTGGGGGTACTGGGAAAGGTCAATGCTAGTTAAGTTGTAATAAGGAAACATTTCTGCCAAGCTTTCATTGCCTGGTAGAGGAACAAAATGAACTTCTCTATCACCTTTTACGATTTCACTGATCATCTCATTAGGGTGTCCAACAGTACAGAATATCGCGTCAAGTTCCCCATTCTGCATTTTTGCAATCGCCTCATCTAATAAAATTTCCTCAGCCACAAAATCTTTTCCTGGAACAAGCTCTTGTGCTTCAAGGTAATTAAGAACATTCCCCTTCGTTCCCGAGGCACTGCTACCGATACTCACAACTTTCCCTTTAATATCTTCAAGGGAGTAAATTCCACTTCCATTAGTAGCCAGCAGCGTTACAACTTCTGGATAAAAGCTACAGACAAAGCGAAGCTTATCTACAGGCTCGCCCTGCCAAGCTCCAAAACCATGGTAAGCTTGATATAAACGATCTGATTGCACAAGAGCTACTTCAAGACTCCCCGCAGAAAGCGCATTGATATTAGAGACTGAGCCCTCTGATATTTGAACTGATACTGCATAAGTACTTCTTAGCTCAGAAGCTTCCAGGCACTCGGCAATCCCCTCTCCAGCTTTTTGATAAAGCCCCGACTGATTTCCACCACCAATTCTTACTTTAGGATCCACCTCAGTCTCATCAACCGTTCCGCAAGCTGAAAGGGTAAACGCTATAGCAAGAAGAAAACCCAAAGCAATGCTGCTCAAATATTTCATGTTTTATCTCCAAATATTTTAATAATATTCCGGAACTTTAGCAGGTCTTAAGAAAAAATTACATCTTAATCGGGATTTTCAGATCTATAGCATTAGATAAATTTGAGACAGGATGAACATGGCTACAGCAAAATCTTGTATAGCTGAATCCCTCACACCCTTAATTAAAGAACCGAAGAGTATGTTGTCATACCTTTATTAAATGTTTCAATATTTTGTTAAAAAAAATCTGGATGAAAATATAGAAAGGATGGTCATACAAAAAAAATAATTTCATGATAGAAATATCTACATTTGAATTCTTGGAGTTTAGCCTGCTCCCAGTAATTCCCGGTGTTTTTGACGTTGATAATAAAGGTGTTATAAATTAAAAAAGACACTTTAAAAAAACCAAAAAGAGGCTCACAATGGCTTCTGAGGCATTCAAAGAAAATTTTTAAAACACCCCCTTTCTCGAGAGAAAAGAGGGAGATTTTTTAGCTTTTTCAAGGTCTAAAAATAACACCGGGA
>JBLFWS010000002.1:0-62412 GCA_047611865.1 Chlamydiales bacterium | reverse complement strand
TAGAAGATCGGGCATGACTCAGTTACATAATCACAAATTCCTTCGCTTCTCTTAAGTCATCCGAGATTTTGGTCAGACAGCCTATAGGCTTAGGAAAAAGTGTTACCTTGAATTGAACCATGCCAAAATATCCAATCAATTCCTAATCATAAATACTTTGCTGCTGTTCTTACATTTGTTTCAGATCGTGAAGGTAAAATCAAAAGATTAATGCCTGAGTTCCCCTCCATTTCTGAAAGCAAACTGACAACAAAAGACCTTCTCTTCACGGTTAAAAAAATAAGTTGCCTCTCCTCAGATGAGACTACCGTAGAATTATATTTAAGTTTTTCTAAGTTGAAAAATAAAAAATTGAGACCAGTTTACGGACAAATTCTAGAAAAAGTTATTAGAACAATGTTTTTGAAAACAGGCCCTAGTACACCATAAAGTTTTAATTGATGGGTAGATTTGCCGAGATTTCTTTGGCTGGCTATGTGTGGAGATCGAAGTAAATGTGGGCATATTAACGAGATCGAATGCGACGCCAGACGGAAAAAGCTTGGTGAAGATACCCAATAATAAAAACTTTATGGTGTACTAGGTCAACATGTCCCTAATTGCTGCTACATCTTCCTGCTCTACAGCCCGTTCGGGCTCACCAGCATTTAAACCTTTGCCCACCTCAGATTTTCCATAACGGGCATAATATTGAATGCTCTCTTTGATCATCCATAGGCCTCCGGATATAATACCACCTACCCAAGAGGAAAAAGTCAAAACAGCGCCGAATGCTGCTAGCCCCAAGCCACGACAAATAACTGAAAACTTATGCTTCCAAGTTTTTTTAGCAGCAGTTTCGTGTAATTTTGAAACCAAAGTACTAGCCTTCTTTGCTCCGCCAGGAGAGTCGAATTTCTCCAAAGCTTCTTCTAATTCCAATTCACTAAGGTTTTCATCTTCCAGTATAACTCCAAGATTTTTCACTTTAAAGCCGTACTTTCCTAAGAGCTTCTCATTCTTATTAAGATTTTTTCCTTTCCTTGCACTTTTCATCGCTTCAGCAATATCCCGATGAGATACATTTTCACTAATCGCTCTATCCCACGCAGATTTAAATTTTGGATGTTCTTTTGAATTAAAAATAAAAACCTTCTCTTTTGCCGCCTCTACTCTATGCTTCCTAACGCATCGAATCGCCTGTAACAATGCTTTCTTTTCAGTTTTCAAAACTTTACTTCTCGCATCGTGTCTTGTCTTTAAAAACTTTTTTAATATTTTTTTCAAATCGTTTGCGGAAACCTCAGCCGATGGAACTTCACTATCTTTTGCCATTAAATTTCGCATAATACGGGTACGATCATCAAAAGGAATTTCCTCTATCAGCTTATTTAGCTCTTTATCTACCTGGGCTGTATCTTTTTTCAGCTTAATCTGTAAACCCTTAACTTCCATAAGCTTTGTATCTAAAACGGCAATCTGCTGTCTTTTTTTCAAGCTAATGTTATCCAATTTTATGAGTTTGTCAATAGACTGATTGATCTTCATACTTCGATAAGTTTTCATTTCATCAACTAAATTTCTTAAAACAACTTTACTAGCAGATTCCATTAAACTTGATTTCGCAAAAGCACAACTTCTTTCAAGCTTATCTGGATCATCTGTTATCCTCTTTTCCAATTTTTTGATCCTTCCTGAAAGAACCTTTTGATATAGCTCACTGGAATTATCAATCACGTTTAAAACTTTTCTAGACCTGTAATATTTTTGGACAATCTTTGCTGTTTCATAAACTGAAATGGCTTGGTAAAGCATGAAGACTGGTCCTACATAACTTGTGTCAACGGGGACATCCAGCCCTACGCCTTTTTTAATGCCCGTTATACCGTTAGCAGCAGAAAATATAATTCCGGAAGCACCTACTACAGTCTTAAGAGTTGCATCAGGTAACTTCTCCACTCCGTAAGCTCGGACCTCTTGATATTCATCCTGTGTGTTTATAACAAATTGTTTGATCTGATTGGGTAAAGATAGTACAGAAAGAAGACGTGTCGCCTCGATTCCCCTGTCCAAAAGAGTCGTCTCAGAATCGGGTGTTTTAGAAGAAAAAAGTGTTTTGGCATAATCATAGACCCTTCTAACTAAAGAAGTGGAAGCCGCTGTAAACTCTAGCTTATCATAAAAGCTTACTGCACACTTTTCGGGACTAGCCTCTGGTTTAAGTTTACTCTTATCAGAAACTTGCTTCCAAAGATTCCCTTTATATTTTGAGATAATAGAACTATTACTCTTTGGTTTTTGACATAGTTCGTCACTAAAACCTAAGTGTAATGTCTTATCTCCAACTTTCCCTATCATCTTACGCTCTCTTTTTAATACCTTTTAGTAAATAAAATCAGGATCTATACCTTTATATTACTTATTATACATGAACTTTGTTAATGTATTTTAAACAAACTGTTACTAGTGTGTAAAGAATCTGCTAAGATTGTATTAAGAGATTTATTCGAGATCACTGAGAAATGCTCGAATAACCCCTCTTTTTCTCCAACAGGAATGAAAACGGAAAAGAAACTGACTTTTTATCTGCCTTTTGCTAACTTGATAGCTTAAATGTAAAGAACTTCTCTTCCACATCAACACCACTTGAAGGGACTATCAAATATGGATCTTCCAAAAACTTTCGAAGCAAAAGATATAGAGTCGAAATGGTACGACTTTTGGGAAAAAGGCAAATATTTCTCTGCTGACCCAAAATCAGAGGCTACTCCCTACTGTATCGTAATACCCCCACCTAATGTTACAGGCATCCTTCATATGGGACATGCCCTCGTAAACATACTCCAAGACATTCTCATTCGGTGGAAGCGGATGAAAGGTCACGCCACACTATGGGTTCCTGGAACTGATCACGCTGGTATTGCAACACAAACCGTTGTTGAACGCCACTTGATCGCTACTACTGGGAAAAGAAGAACTGATTTTGACAGAGGTGAATTCCTTTCTCATATCTGGCAATGGAAGAAAGAGCGAGAGTCTGTCATAATTGACCAGCTAAAGCGCTTGGGATGCTCTTGTGACTGGGACCGCCAACGTTTCACCATGGATGAAGGTTGTAACAAAGCTGTTCGTAGCATATTCAAAAAGATGTTCGATGATAAACTTATTTACCGCGGTGACTACCTTGTCAACTGGGATCCTGTTACTCAAACGGCCCTTGCTGACGATGAGGTAGAATACGAAGAAAGAAAATCATATCTATGGCATCTTCGATATCCCCTTAAAGACAAATCTGGCCACATCGTTATTGCCACTACAAGACCTGAAACAATGCTTGGTGATACCGCTGTAGCGATTTCTCCAAAAGACAAGCGTAACGCACATCTAATTGGAAAAACCGTTCTCTTGCCTCTCGTTCATAGAGAAATCCCTATAATCGCTGATAATCACGTTGACCCTGAGCTTGGTACGGGAATTATCAAGGTAACCCCTGGCCACGACCCTAACGATTACCAGATAGGCCTCAGGCACGAGCTTCCCTTAATCAACATCATGACTCCTGACGGAAAGATCAACCAAAACGGTGCTAAGTTCCAAGGGATGACGATGGAAAATGCCCGCCACGCCGTCGTATCAATGATGAAAGATCAAGGCTTCCTTGAAAAAGTAGAGCCCCATACCCACCGCGTAGGCATATCCTACCGCTCCAAAGCGGTAATTGAACCTTGCCTCTCGAAACAATGGTTCATTAATATGGCCCCTTTCCGAGAGAAACTCAAGGCTGCGGTAAACGATAAGAATGTAAGCATTACACCCAAGACTTGGAACAACACGTATTTCCACTGGATAGACAATCTTAGAGACTGGTGTATCAGCCGTCAGCTCTGGTGGGGTCACCGTATACCCATCTGGTACCACAATGACAACCCTGACAGAATGATTTGCCACGATGGAGAGGGTGTCCCTCCTGAGGTTGAGGCTGCACCAGACGACTGGCATCAAGACGAAGACGTTCTTGACACATGGTTTTCCTCTGCGCTATGGCCCTTCAGCTCACTCGGCTGGCCAGACAAAACGGCTGAATTAGAAAAATTCTATCCTAATTCCGTTTTAGTCACCGGTCATGACATACTTTTCTTTTGGGTAGCAAGGATGCTTCTTATGGGTGAATATGTGATGAAAGAGCTTCCATTTCCAGACGTTTTCCTTCACGGCTTGATTTACGGTAAGTCATACTGGAGAACAGATCCTGATGGAAATGGAGTACAATACGTTAACAGTCAAGAGCAAGCGGAATTCGACAAAGGCACACCTCCCCCTCACGATGTGCATAGCAAGTGGGAAAAAATGTCTAAATCCAAAGGCAACATCATAGATCCCCTTGAAATTATCGACCAATACGGCTCTGACGCTATGCGTATGGCTCTCTGTGCTAGCTCTCCACAGTCTTCTCAAATAGACTTAGACCGCAGACGGTTTGAAGAATTCAAGAACTTTGCCAATAAAGTCTGGAATGGAGCTCGCTTTGTCTTCATGAATCTTGAGGGTGATGAAAAGGCGGGTACAGCGGCTTTGTCTACAGATTCTTTCTGCTCAGGACTTGATGAATCACTGTTTACACTGGAGGACAAATGGATCCTGTCAGCTCTCAACAGTATCAATCAAGATGTTGACAATAAACTTTCTTCTTACGATTTCGATCAAGCTGCGATGGCAGCCTATGACTTTTTCTGGAAAGAATTTTGTGCATACTATGTTGAAATTAACAAACCTTTTCTTTTTGGCAAAAAAGGCTCTCCGGAATTACGGGAAAACAAACAAAAACTTCTTGTTATAGTGTTGTGTAACACCATGCGGCTCTTGCATCCTATGGCCCCCTTCATTTCGGAAGAAATTTTTCAGCTTCTGAAAACACGCCTTGGATCACTTACTGTAAAGAGCGATGTGGACCCTTACACTGCTGAATGCGTTTCTGCACTTCAGAATGATGCCTGTGTCACAGCAGCTTTTCCTACTGTTATACGGCAAAGCGACATCAATCTTTCCGTCAATCGCACATTTAATTTGATGGAAGAAATCATCTATACGATAAGAAATATTCGGGGTGAGATGAAGCTCCCTAATTCCCTGAAGACAGATATTTTCATTGTCGGTGTCGAAAATGCTGAGTCACTAAAAATTGTAGATGAAAATCAGGATATCATCTCAGCCCTAGTGAAAGTAAACAGCCTAGAAGTTACCCACGAGGATCCTAGTGTCTCATTCCATTCTGCTGGAGTAGTCGGAGATCTGAGAATTGTTATCCCTCTCCCAGAGGAACTGCAAGGAAAGGAAAAAGCTCGTCTTGAAAAAGAACATGAACGCTTAAATAAAAACTTGGAAAGAGTAAGACTGCAATTGTCAAACCAGGATTTTATAAATAGAGCTCCTAAGTTTCTGGTACAAAAACAACAGGAACATCTGGAACAAACTGAGTCTGAGCTAAGTCAAGTACAAAACAAACTTGCAAGTTTTTCCTCCTAAAGAATTTCAAAGCACACACAGGGAACTATCCTTGTGTGTGCTTCATAAAGAAGTTCAGACCTGTACTCTTTATTTTCTCTGGGATTTTCTCAACAACACTAAGCTCTTCTTTTATTTTTTATTGAGCTGCTGCTGTCTTTCATTTTTAAGAGTTTCGAGAAAGCTTTTTGTTTCAGAGCTAATCACTCCAGACATAGCCAACAAAGCTACTAAATTGGGTATTGCCATCAGTCCGTTAGTAATGTCAGCGATACCCCAGACTAACTTCAAACTCATGGCCGAACCCGGCAAAATCAGACCGATAAAAATCATGCGATAAGCTATAATGGACTCAAGACCAAAGAGATATTGACAACACTTTTCCCCATAATACGCCCACCCTAATATCGTGGTATACGCAAACAGTATAATTCCGCATGTTACAACGTATTCACCACCCGGTATTACTGAAAAAGCTGAAACAGTCATACGTGCACCGTCAAGTAAAACCCCCTCACTATCTGTTTGTCCAAGTACTCCAGTAACGGCAATAACCAACCCCGTTATAGAACAAACAATTAACGTATCTAAGAAGGTTCCTGTCATTGAAACCATTGCCTGACGTCCTGGCATATCCGTTCTTGCTGCAGCCGCAACAATTGGAGCGCTACCAAGCCCTGCTTCATTAGAAAAAATCCCTCTTGCTACCCCATAACGCATAGCCATCAGCACAGTGGAGCCCGCAAAACCCCCAACAGCTGCTTGTCCATTAAATGCGGAGTAGAAAATACTTCCGAAAGCATCTGGGATTTTTTCAAAATTTATGAGAAGAATCATTATTCCAAATGAACTATAGGCAATAGCCATAAAGGGTACGAGAAAGCAAGCCACTCTACTGATAGATTTAATACCGCCCAAAAGTACAATCGCTGTTAGGAATGTCAGGACAATCCCTGAAGACCATGTAGTAAAACCTGTAACCTTATGAACAGCTTCTGCAACTGAATGAGCTTGGACCATATTCCCTATTCCGAAAGACGCAATCGTACCGAATAGCGCAAAGGAAATAGCCAGAAACTTTGCCGCTCTTTTGGATGAAATTCCCTTCTCAATGTAATACATCGGGCCACCAGACATCTGGCCATTTTCGTCCTTTTGACGATACTTTACTGCCAGTATGGCCTCGGAATACTTGGTAGCCATTCCAAAAAGAGCTGTCACCCACATCCAAAAAATCGCTCCTAGACCTCCTACAGAAACAGCTGTAGCAACGCCCACGATATTTCCTATTCCAATTGTTGCAGCAAGAGCCGTCATCAAAGCTTGGAAATGACTAATATCTCCTTCAGAAACTGGATCTCGATGAAAAAAAGCCAAACGTAATGCATAGCCAAGATATCGAAACTGCAAGCCCATCAAACGTATGGTCAAGAAAATGCCCGTTCCTAGCAATAAGAGCATCAATGGGAGACCCCAAATTTTCTCTCCAATAAGCTCCACCCAATTCAGAACCCAGTCCATTAAACCACTCCTTGCTTAGACAATTCCTAAGAATATTATTACAAGCAGTATGATTAAATTCAATATTTGATAATGAAGGCATTCCTGTGATTCATAAACAGGTGATTTTCAGAATAGATGGCATTCATTACAGGGTCATTCTCTGCCACATTAGGTTCCTTAAGAAAAAATATTTTTACTTGTCCGCCTATACCCTTCTTCCGTCCTTGTGCCATGTTTGTCCAAAATCCCTCGTACAAATCTTCTCCATCAAGAACACTTGGAAGAGAAACACTCTCTCTTTGTAAAGAATTCAAAATTATTCGCTTCGCATCTCGAATGAAATAACGCAAATAATTAGCTAGATTTGGTGACCCCATTTCTTCATTTACTTGTTCTTCTTCGCAAGAATATTTCACTTTAAGATGATTTAAAGCATTCAACAGGCCTTCTGCTTCCAATCGATAAGATTCCTCTACGAGACTATTTTGTTTGGTACATTCGCGAATATTACTAAACCTCTTTAACCTTAAACTGATATCTCGAATATTTCGAAGGGCTTGCTCATCCCAAGATTCGCTGGGACTAAGTCTATTAGCTAAAAACCATGTTTTTGCCAGGAGATACGGACAATGAGGCTTCCATAGCATTTGTCCTGTCACCCATAATGCGCAATCTACAAAGGTTCCTTTTGCAGGAAGATAACTTGCCATTGCAATAGCTCCTGCAAAATGATGACGATACATCCTGGAAAAACAAGCACTTATAGTATCCAGAGGAAGAACTGGCCACAAGCCTTGTCCATTCCCTACGGCACCCACATCAATTATTGGAAGAAGTGGGGTATAAGACTCGTCAGATACAGTTCTCAGCTGTTCCCAAATAGGATGATAAGAAAGGTTATCGTTATAGGGTTCTCCCGCGACAACAGAGAATGACAGGATTGTTTTCTTACCCACATCATCTGAAATTTCTTCAAAGCTGTAAGCTTGCTCCATTGCAATCACTGGATTTGCTGCGTGCAAGAAATAAACAAGCCCTTTGTCATCAGGCAGCCTGCCTTCCAATTCTTTTACTTCAAGACTGATCCTTTCTGAAAAAGTATACTCTCTGTAGAATTTCTCACTGTTTTGATCTCGTTTTGTCGCATGGCTTTCCCAGAAAATAAAATCATAGTTCTCACCGTATTCCCTCAAGTCCTCAAAAGCTTCTCCTAAATGTGTAAATTCTTTTATAGAGGTACTTTCGAGCTCTCCAGAACAGGGAACTTCTGGTTTTAACAGTACCTTGAATCCTCTTTGGCGAATTCCCGTAAAAAAAGGGTGGATACTTAGCTCCTCTGGCTCAATTTCAGCTAAAGGGGATCTATCCCAAGTTCCTATAACGAGCGCATTATACCCCATTTGTGAGAGCCGTGAGCAAAAGAGATCAAGGGCATTATCAAGTGTACTCTCCTGTAAAGCTTCGTGGGCCCAACTCGGAATCCTGACAAAAATCCTTGAAGATATCATAACTGGGTAAGTACAAGCAATCCATAAAGGTCGTAAGGAAAAATGAGGACTTCTCTTTCCTAAATATTCAGCCAAATGACCACTCATCGAAGCCATTCCCAATTGATGAGCAGCTGAAACTGCAGCCTGAACAGTTTCTACTTCCAGCGTTATTTTACCGCTTTCCCTTTCAGCATAATAACCCTCCTTTCCACTACCTTTTCGATAATAACAGGAAAGCTTTGGGATATTCCTATCTTTCTTTATCGAATATTCTTTCCAAATGTCATGAACTATTGTTTTCAGTGCTTCCATACCCGACAATCTTTATTATGTTTTGAGACCGTATATACTGTCATTGATCAAAAGTTTCCTGTTTATGACCAATGACAGTATATACTCAATGCGGGTTAATTTGATGCTTGGATGTACCAAGCATCAAATTAACCCGCATTGAGTATAACAACTCTTCTCAGCCACTACACTGAAAAAAACAGATAATAGGATAAATAGTATGGGATGAATATCCACTTACCATTTTCTATCACCCAGAAAATGAACTTTATCGGTATCAGTTCCTTACCCTTGCAGGGCAGATCCCTCACAAAGCTTATTGTTTTCAAGAAAATCACTTCAGATTACCTTACGCAATAAGCCTCTGTTCAAGAAATCTACTCGCTTGTACTAAGTTCTGTCATTTCAATTTCAAGTAAATCTGTCCAAAGTTGATGCGTCCATGTATAAAGCACCTTATCTTCTCCAGACATAATTTTTGCCTGATAGGTCAAAACGCCTCGTTTTTCAAAAAACTCATCATTCATCAGACGGTAAATGTACTTTCCACTAGAGCTTTCCAAGGGAAAAGATTTGATCGCCTGTTCCCTATTACGAAAGCGTAATGTCAAAACTAATCGAACATCGGGCTCATTTAAAAATCTTTCAGGTACAGACCACCCTACTATCAGGCGCTGTCCTGCCCATGGCTCTTCTTTTCGTGGATCAGGAGAACCCACGTGTGTGCTTGCTAGATCGTCATGTGTCAAGTAGTCACTTTGAACATAAAGATTTTCCCTTGAACATCCCACCAAACTTATTAGTAACAATAAATATATTCCAAAACGCTTCACGCTATACTCCAGGCCAAATTTCAGGAACAATAAAACCACGAGTTCTCTCGCAGAGTTTAATTTTGTTCATCGATGCCATCTCCACAATCATCAGAGGTCTTTCCTTTTCGAAGAAATATTCTTCAAGAGCATTAAAGAGTTGTTTTTCACCATCAAGAATATGTGGGTCATCTATACTCTTTACTACTGGAGAAAGCCATTCCTCTTTCGGCAGCACATACCACTTAGCTTTCACTCTATTCCTTAAAAGAAAGCTGCGGCTTTCACTGGTCAAGGGATAATGACACCACCACCCCTTCAAGTGATTTGGAGCAACTTCCTCAGGAAGATCATTTTGCTGGCAGCAAGAATTATTTACAGGATAAAACAAATAGCCTTTAAAGAAAAATTGAGAATGCAAAGAAGCGTAATCGTTTTCATCTAGCCATGTTCTGGCTGATGAATTTTCTTTTAGCTTGATCTGTTGATTCAGTACTTTGTCGAACTTTTTATAAAGCGAATCCCAGGCATTTGGCCCGATGAATACATTTAGTGAACCTTCATTCTTACTTTGAAGATAGAATTTTACAGAGACTTCCCAGTGACTGTCCCGTTTAATTTCCTCACTGTAAAAAAGAAAATCAAACTCACCAACGGTTCTATTCTCATCGAAAATTTGCTGTGAAGAAACTAGCTTTTCAACTTTGAACCATTTCATAAGCCAAAATTCTACCAAGAAAGCAAAATAGTCACCCAATCGACTACACTTTTTGCTTAACAGCCAATCATCGAGTTCCTTAGGGTTTTTATCGAGACTTTGTAGCCACTTCCATGCGCTGAGGCTTACTTTCTTACACCATTGATCTTCAACGGGAGCTAGCGCCTCTGTATTGTTTTTGGACAAGAGACCTGGACTGTCCATCACCCATGCTAGATCTCTAACTGACTGATGTTCAAGATTGATAATATTAGGCATCGTTTAAGCTACAGGTGTTTCTTCGAGGATTTCTTCTTCTTCAATAACGTGTTCCAAAGCATCTGCCAAATTAGGAAATTGGAAAGAAAATTCAGACTCCATAAGCTTTGCAGGAATAGCTCGCGTGCTTGCCAGTAGAAGTTCATTTGCGAGTTCTCCCATCGCAATACGTGCTAAAAAAGCTGGCAAGGGAACAATAGCCCACTTACCGAGGGTTTGACCTAAGATCTTGGTAAATTCGAGGTTTGTGACCGGATTTGGAGAGACTATGTTTACTGGACCTGTCATCTCATTATGCCTCAAAACAAAATATAAAGCTGAAATAGCGTCATCAATAGCAATCCAACTCATATACTGTTCTCCAGATCCAACTCTTCCACCAAAGCCCATTCGAAAAGGTCTTAACATCTGCGCCAGAGCACCACCATCTGAGCTTAGAACAACCCCAAAACGTAAATGGGCTACTCTTATTGGATAATCATTTAATACTTCGCTAACGGCTTCCCAGTCTTTGCAGACATTACTCAAAAAACCATTCCCCGAACCCTGCTTCTCATCCAGCTCTTCCTCTTTACGATGACCATAGAAGCCTATAGCAGAGGCACATATAAAATCTTTTGGAGGAGAGCTTAACTTTTTAAAACACTCACACAAAAATTGAGTACTCTGAATGCGACTATCATAAATAGCCTGTTTTTTCTTTGTAGTCCATCTCCCAGAAGCTACATTTTCTCCAGCAAGATGGATAACAGCCTCAAAACCCTCTAGCTCTTCTATCTTAACTTTTCTCTCTAAAGGATCCCATATAACTACTTCGTCATCAGTAACTTGCTTTTCTCTTAGCAAGCGAACGACACGATGCCCATGGTCTGCTAAGAAAGATGTAAGAGCAGAGCCAATTAAACCATGTGATCCACTAAGCAAAATTCTCAATTTAAGACTCCGCTGTTACTTGCTTATTTATTTCGAGGGATAAATAACTTCTGAAATTGCAGAGAGGGCTTAGTTTCTCTCTGTTCAGTTTTGATATCCGTGGTTTTTCCCTCATAATGAGGTGCCGGCCTAACAATTATTTTCTCAACAATTTTTTCTTTTACTGATTCCTTAGTCAATTGGATTCCAATACCAATAATAATCAACGGAAACATTAAAGCCACCAGAGTCCAAAACCGACCCCTATGGTAAAAAGGAACCTCTGAGGGCTTAGTAAATATATATGACATAGATATGGAAAAAATAAGAAGAATATTCCCCATAGCAAGCATCAACCAATAGGCTTCAGAAACCGTAAAGCTAAGAGCTATCTGCACATTCAATATAATAAAAGCTATAATCGCTGAAAAAACACCAAGGACTTCAACAAGCCTTCTACGCTCATTCTCTGTTTTTTCGTAAATCACCTCTCCAACCTTTTCCAATGTTTCAAACACTCTTTTGTGATCTTCAAGCCTGTGCCTAAACAACATTAACTGTCTTTGAAGAAGAATCCATTCCGAACCGCTAAAGTATGTTTGATAATAACTCTGCATGGAAACTAAAAACTCATCCGCAGTTTTAAAACTTTTGTTATCAATCAAGTCATCTAAGTATCTTGTTTCTATCTTTAAGATATCGTTTACATATATTTCAGGGAATTTTGCCCATTTCATTACATTATTGATCTGTTTTATCGATTCACTATATTCCTTTCTTTCTGCCAAAATAAGACAATTGTACATGTGAAAACCTGCATTTCTCGGAAAGGTTTTCAAAAGAGGCTGTAAGTACTCGTAAGCTGTTTTTCCATTATCATCGTAGCTGTGATAGCAAAATCCCATGGAAATGAAATGAAAGCCTTCCTGATTATGTAGCTCCTGTATTTGCTGAATCTTACGGGAAATGAGTTGAATAAAGGATTCTGAGAGCTCCTTCTTCCCTTTGAATAAAGAACATAGATAAGTATTTTTGCTTTTGAATGAAAGAGGCCAGTCTTCTACAGTTGTTTTCCCGGAATTCAAAAGAGTTTCGAGGTACACACCAAAAGTGACTAGTGCACCTTCAGGCCCTTCTATATTATCATCCCTAACACTTTGAACAACTGCATCAAGAAGACTCTCTATTTTTTTATAATCTTCAGAAACCATCGAATTAAAAACCAAATTTAGTGTTTTTATAACCGGATAATCCCTTCCCTCTTATACTATATAATACCTACTAGATGTAAAAAAAGTCTATACAATTGCGGCATCTCAAATAAGGCGATATTAAACATCAAGTCTAGCTGTTTAATAAATTAAATTTTAAATAATTATAATTACATAACTGCAAACTTAAAAGAATTATCATCTTATAGAATTATAATAGAAAAATTGACATTAAAATGAAGGCAAGATTTTTTATTGGATTAAACACCTTAGTATAAAAGGAATACACTTCTCTGATCAAGAGAGTTGTGTCTAAGTCGTGTATTAAAATTAAGGGGTGTAATTTTAAATATATGACCTATATATTTACCATCTTATTTGGATCTACAATTTCATCAAATCTCTCTTCACTCAGAATTCCTAGGGACATGGCAGCTTCTTTAAGAGTGGAACCTTCGTTATAGGCCTTCTTAACAATTTCACTTGCCCCGTCGTACCCTATTTCAGAATTTAAAGCTGTTGCCAACATTAAGGAACGATTCAGATTTATCGATATATTTTCCAAATTTGGTTTTATGCCAGTTACACACTTATATGTGAAATTTACAGAAGCATCAGCAATTAAGCGTATGGATTGAATCAAATTATAAATCATCACTGGTTTAAAAACATTTAACTCAAAGTTACCCTGAGAGCCCGCAAAAGAAATAGCAACATCATTTCCATACACTTGAGCAACGACCATCGTTAAAGCCTCACATTGCGTAGGATTCACCTTGCCAGGCATAATTGAAGAACCTGGCTCATTTGCTGGAATCAGAATTTCCCCTATTCCACAACGAGGTCCAGAAGCAAGCCAACGTATGTCATTAGCAATTTTCATTAATGAGCAAGCCACTCTTTTCAATGCCCCACTTACCTCGACCACAGCATCATTAGCCGCTAAGGCTTCAAATTTGTTTGGGGCCGAAACAAAACTGTGACCCGTCAATTCTGAAATCACTTCGGCAACTCTTTTTGAATAGCCAATCGGAGCGTTTATTCCTGTTCCAACAGCCGTACCACCCAATGCTATTTCAGAGAGGTGCGCTAGAGTGTTTTCTACAGCTTTCCTTCCGTGCTCCAATTGCGAAGCATATCCTGAAAACTCCTGACCCAACGTGAGTGGCGTAGCATCCATTAAATGCGTGCGCCCAATTTTCACCAAATTCATGAAATCAGTAGACTTCGTATGCAAAGCCTTATAGAAGATATCCAAACTTGGGAGTAATCTGTCCCTAATCATTAATGTCGCTGCGATATGCATAGCAGTAGGAAATGTGTCATTAGATGACTGAGATTTATTCACATCATCATTAGGATGTACAGGTACTTTGGACCCCATCTTCCCACCCAATTTCTCTATTGCCCTGTTACTAATCACTTCGTTAACATTCATGTTAGATTGTGTCCCAGACCCAGTCTGCCAAACAAGTAGTGGAAAGTGATCGTCAAGATCTCCAGCAATTATCTCGTCACAAACTTCGCAAATCACATCCTTTTTCTCTTCTGGAAGCAGTCCAAGCTCATTATTTACTATTGCCGCAGCCTTTTTCAATACTCCAAAAGCATGGATGACTTCAATCGGCATAAGTTCATTTCCGATTACAAAATTCATTTTTGAACGTTGAGTTTGAGCTCCGTAGTATTTGTCAGAAGCTACCTGAATCTCTCCCAGGCTGTCTGTTTCAATGCGATGATCCATATTCTTCTCCAGCAAAATGATCTAACTTAGTTCGATGTATGGCCTATCTCATCCTCAGGCTTATACTCAATGCGGGGTAGTTTGAGTATAAATTAGACTAGGCAAATAGCTCAACTTCTGCGAACGGATAGATAATAATTCGCAGATAAAACAAAGCAATACGCAAAAAAAATAAAACAGAAAAGAAATTGTATAAACAAATTCATCTGTCATTATACCAAAACAAATTCAAGAATTGGTTTTTGTTCCGATCTTTTTCAGTCTGTTAAAATACATAAATCCCACCTACTTACCTAAACATGCTGAGATTTATGCGCTTCAACTGCCGAAAGAATCTCTGGACCAAAATTCCAATTCTTGAACTTGTTTCGGTATATGTTTTGGCGTATTATTTCAATTGCCACTGTGTATCAAATTTACATGATGAGCAATGCAAAAACAAAAGCAAACAGAGCAAACGATTCTACAATAGCAATTGCTGCAAAGCACTTACCAAAAATTGCCGGCTGTTTTGCAGAGGCCTGTATACCAGACGCAGCGCAACGGCCTTGGTAAATTGCTGAGGTCATAATAGCAAGCCCACAAGACAAGCCAATACCCACACCTGACATTGACGAAAGAGTGCCAGCTTTAATGCTATTGCTCATCAGCAACATTAAAATAAATCCATAAATTGACTGAGAAGAAGGTGCTGCAGACATACCGATAAACTTACCGTGTCCTTCTTCCACTCTGCTCATAACTCCGTGAGATGCCATACCAGCAATACCGCATCCAATAGCACTACCCAGACAACTTAAGCCAAGGGCAAGTGCTGGTCCGACCATTGCGAAATCCATGTTCTTTCTCCTGTTCGTTTAACTATTTGATATTCAATAATTTCAATGGTTGATGCACTCGACCGCCCCCTTCAAAGGAATAGTGATACCACTCAATGAAATGCAAACGCAGGCCATGAATAAGGCCACCAATTGCACTCAAAGCAATATTAACGATGTGCCCGATAATCAGGACTATCACCCCAAATGTAATGCTTAAAGAGCCAGCTATATCGTTAAAAGTAGCACTCATCATTGCTCCAGCCATGCCTAAAGCATAAAGACGAAGATATGAAAGTACGTCGGCAAAAACCTGAATGACATTAATAATTTCCAATGTACCCATCAGCTTATGCTGTATCAAAGCTAGCACTACGGCTAAACCCACACCGCTGTACATAAGTTCCTGACCAATCTTTGCTCCTTCTACCGGATCCACATAAAACAAATAGTGAAGCATAGAAGTCGCCTGTAATACCGAAGGAAAATTCAGGTATCCACCAATCATGACAATGATCCATCCAATACCTGCCCAGCTGCCAGAAAAACCTCTCAGGAAAGACAAGCCTATGTGGATAATCCCAATGACCAAAGCTAACTCAAGCATTACGTTGGTAGAGAATTTATCAAGCACAACATAAGAAGCTTTTCCATCAACAATCCTGACGCCTCCTTTTAGGAATTCGAGAGGATCATTCACTGATGCAAGAGATGGAAAATCAGCAATAATACCTCCAAAAGTATCGTCTTGCTGATTTATATGATAAGCTGTTTTCTTCTCAACCAACCACTGCACTACAGAAACCTTGCGAAAAGCACTGTCGGGCTCAAATTTGATACCGAAGAAAGAGTTAGATAAAACGCCCCACATAATGCATGAAACAGAGAGAATGGTAAATAGATTCAGAGCACGCTTTCCAACGCCTTCCAGACTAGGAAACTTCATTCTTAAAAACAGCGACAAGGCAAGAAAAATCAATCCATAGCCCCCATCACCTATTATGATTGCGAAGAAGAGAGCAAACCCTCCCAACACCCACAACGAGGGATCTTTATCTTCTACTGAAGGGGTATCATAAATATGTACAAGATCTTCTCCTATAAGAGATAAACCTTTGTTACGAAGGTGCGTGGGAACTTTATCTTCCTCTTCGATGACAACTTCTTCACCATGAATATTCGTCTCATCTAATAGGGCCTGCACCTTCTGTAGATCACAATCGGCCACCCAACCCTCCACAGCAAAAAGGCTGTCTCCCATAACTGTCTCTACATAGCCTTTCGCAATACTGAGGTTATGACCGTTAAGCTTATCAATAAAAGCCTCATGAAGAAAATCATTGCGAACAACAAGGATCTTTAACTCACGCTCCACACAAACAAGTTCTTCTTTAACCGTATCAAGTCTTTGTTCCAATTCTCCAATGGTGCGATTAACCACCATCTCAGTCATTCCCTGATAATTTGTAGGCTCTTTATTTATTGTGGAAAAATAATCAAGTCCGTGATTAGAGCCTACGTATATAACTTCAGGGAGTTCTTTAGCTTCTACTTCAGCATCTTCTTTGGTAAAAAAGAACTGAATTACACGCTTACCCTCTTTTTGCAGAAATTCGATATCTTCTTTCCAGAAATCGCCAAATACTTCAATACGACTAATTTCCTGGACAAGAAGCCGCTGCTCCTCATGAAGAGATTCTTGAGAATAATTCAATTTTATAATACATCTTGCAGTAGAGCCGGCAATGCTCAAGTCATCAATCTCTTCCTGCTCTTTAGTAGGGAGACCGCGCAGTATTTTAATAGCCGCTTTTAGCTCCTGAATACTGTCTGGTAGCTCCCGATAGGGAATCTTTGATTCAAAATCTATAAATTCAACAATGCCAGCCTTTTGTGCCTTTTGAAAAAAGATATCTTTGTCTTTTTTCACTCCAACAAAAAGCATTTTTTTTACATCAATGCGCATAGGAAATCTCCTTGCGCTGCAAAGCTTTCCGTTCCACTATTTTTGTTTTAGCAACCTTAGCCTGGGACACTGATGCTAACTGCTGATCTCCCAAAAATACCTTGATCTTCTTAATGTTATTGATCGCTCTTGGTATGAGAATCTTTTCAAAAAGATTCACACGAATGGAAACTTCTCTCAATTCCTTTTCCAGAGCCGCTTTCTTTTCTTCAGAAACGCGCATTTTTTCTCGGCATTCACTCATATCCCTCATACGGTCAATGGCTGAATCAACCCAAGGTGGGGTTTCAAAAAGCCCGTATTCCACCTCATGAAAACTTACTCCGATAAAGATCGGGATTTCCACACCAGCGATGTTCTCATATTTTTTTTCTACTTTATCGACACGTGCAACGTCACTCATGTTAATAGCTATTTTTTCCGTAAGAAGAGTACTAAAAGAGTCCACAACTTTACGAGCTTCTAAAAATAACTCATGTAGCTTACGAATCTCCAGACGAGCTTCATTTACTTCAGATTGCAGCATAGCTTTTTTCAACTGTAGAGTAGGCAAATATTTGTTTAACTGCCCAAGTCGAACTTGCTGGGATCTTAGTTCATTTTTTGTCAGCTTTACTTCAGCCACCTCACCCTCCTCACTTAACGCGTATCTTTTGGCCAGTACCTATCAACGTGAACCTGCTTAATGCCCACTTCATTTGATTCAAAGCATTCAGCTAGGGTTTTCCATCCAAGATCCAACGTCTCTTCTAAGGTATAGTTTACCTGCAAGTTCATCATACTATCTTCGAACAGGACAGAATATCTAAGAAGCTTTTCATCCCAACGGGATAACTTAAAGCCCATACTCTGTCTTTCTCTAGCCTTTTTTGATTCTGCGTAAAGACGTATCATACCATTTGCCACATCACCATGGTCATCACGAGTCACTTTTCCGATGACAAGCTGCTTCAAACGAGAGAGCGAACCAAACGGATCGATACGTCCTCCATGAAGGTAAAACTGCCCTTCGGTGATATAACCCGTATTATCAGGAATCGGATGTGTTACATCACCGCCTGGCATAGTGGTTACGGAAATCAATGTTATAGATCCGCTACCGTCAATATCCACAGCCTTTTCGTAACGAGAAGCTAAATCGGAATATAGGGAGCCTGGGTAACCTCTATTTGAAGGTACCTGATCCATAGTAATCGAGATTTCTTTGACAGCATCCGCAAAAGACGTCATATCAGTCATTAGAACGAGCACGTCTTTATCTTTAATGGCAAATTTTTCAGCACATGCCAAGGCCATATCCGGAACAAGCAAGCATTCCACGGTTGGGTCTGTGGCACGGTGTATAAACATAACCGTCTTATCTATTGAGCCAGCTTCTTCCGCATTATCTACAAAGGCTTGATAAGCATCAAATGTAAGTCCCATTCCTGCAATCACAACTACATCAGCGTTTGTTTGGTTAGCAATACGCATGAGGAGCTCATTATATGGTTCCCCTGCCACAGAAAATATCGGAATCTTTTGTGACTTAACCAAGCAGTTAAAGACATCAATCATCGGAATATTGGTACGAACCAGATCATGTGGAATAATCCGCTTAACGGGATTAAAAGAGGGAGTACCAATTTTAATACTTTCCCCTCTAAGCTCAGGTCCACCGTCGATTGGTTGTCCCGTTCCATTTAGACGTCTACCCAAAAGGTCGTCACCAAATGTAGCTGTCATCTCCCTATTGAGAAATGTTACCTTGTCTCCAGTCGAAATACCGCTTGTACTTTCAAAAACCTGCAAAGTAACCTGATCTCCCTCGAAACGCAGAGTCGAACCATATGTGCTTGTACCATCTTGTTTATCGATCCGCGCCAGTTCTCCCAGGGCAACATCTTCTGCAGTCACAGAAATCAAGCTACCGCGCATGTCATTAATGCGATCGTGAACTTTCTTCATCTTTATCCTCTTAGCTCTACTTTAATGTTTTCTGGCCCCTTCGATCGTCTCTTCGAGAGAATGGAAAGTTTTTTTATACTCTTCAGAGTCAAAAGACATGAAGTTCATATTCTTTATCTTATTCTGAAGATCTAAAAAGAACTCACGAGCATCATCATGAGTTTTAAAATCAAATTCAGTGTCGAAAACCTTGCTGATAATGCCAAAAAGTGGAAGCTGCCTGTTTAATGGGCAGTAAGCATCCTCTTTATCAAACGCATTCTGCTGTAAGTAACTGAAATCGTAAAGTTCGCTTTTCAGGTACACAAGCATATCAGCAATAGCAGTACCCTCTTCTCCCACAACTTCCATACGTTTCCCAATCTCATCGCCATCACGAAGGAATTTTGAAGCTAGCTTTACTTTCTTATCCCAACCTTCAACTTTAGCGTTCAGCTCAATTCCTACTCCCCCAACATACTTCGACCAGGAAATTAATGGGTCAATCGCTGGATAGCGCCTAGCATCTGAACGAGTCCGTGATAAACCCAGAAAAGCTCCAACCACTGATAGAGTAGCTTGAGTAACAGGTTCTTCGAAATTACCACCTGCAGGAGAAACAGCTCCACCGATAGTAATCGAACCTTGGCTACCATCTTTCAAAGAAAGAACTCCAGATCTTTCATAAAAAGCTGCGATTCTTGATGCCAAATATGCTGGGAAGGCTTCTTCTCCTGGAATTTCTTCCAAACGCCCGGACATTTCACGAAGTGCTTGCGCCCAACGGGATGTGGAATCTGCGAGACAAAGAACATCAAGTCCCATTTGGCGATAATATTCAGCTATCGTAACTCCCATATAAATGGATGATTCGCGCGCTGCAACGGGCATAGACGATGTGTTACAGATAATCACTGTACGATTAATCAGAGATTCGCCTGTATGTGGATCAATAAGGTGAGGAAATTCTCGAAGAAGCTCCACTACTTCCCCTGCTCTTTCTCCACAAGCCACAACAACTACAATATCTACGGAGGAGAATTTAGAAAGATGATGCTGTAAAACTGTTTTTCCTGCTCCAAAAGGACCAGGGGAGCAAAATGTACCACCTTTCATGATAGGAAATTGAGTATCAATAGAACGACAACCTGTATCCATCATTTTCGATGCTTTGATTTTTTCTCCTACAATCAAAGGCTTTTTCACTGACCACTTCTGAATCATGGTAAACTCATGCTCTTTACCATTCTCATCAGTCCCTTTAGCCACAACAGTATCAGCAGTATGTGACCCTGAACCAATCACCCACTTAATCGTAATTTGTTGATAGCAACTGAAAGGCAACATAACTTTGTGATGAAAACGTCCTTCTAAAGTAGTTCCCAAGGTATCCCCTCTTTCAAGGACATCGCCAACTCTTGCAAGAGGTTCGTAATTCCAATGCTTGCTTCTGTCAATAGGTGGCAAATAAATGCCTCTTGGTAAAAATAAACCCGATGCATCTGCGACTCCCTCAAGGGGATTCTGCAAGCCATCGAAAATTGAAGTAAGTAAACCAGGCCCTAACTCTGCTTCAAGAAGGTTTCCTTCAAAACTTACCTTAGTGTTTAGTTTTACCCCTTTAGTATCTTCGTAAACTTGAATTTTAGCTTCATCACCAGCAATTTCAATGACTTCACCCTTTAGGCTGGTCTCACCGACCTGAACCATCGCAACCTCTCCCTGGCGAATATTGCCCTCGAATTTTACTTGGAGTAAGTTACCGAAAGCCTGTACTACCCTACCTTTAGGGGCCACTTCTAATTCGGAGATTGTTTGGTTTACAGTCTGTGTCATTTGCTTCATCCTGCTTCGTTTATCATATTTTCAACTATTGAATTTCCCAACTTCTGGTCCATTTCCAGCCATCTTTCGACAATCATCAGTCTTGCAACATAGCCTAAGATACGGTCTAGAGAAAATAACTCTCCAGCTTCCAGCTCACGAATTCTATTAAAGCGATACTCACAAAGAGCTTTGTGAAAGGCCATAGGATCACTTCTCTTATTTTCAAAGATTACTTTCAAATCTTCGTAGCCAAATGGTGGCTCGAAACCCATAGCATCTTTTTGAGCTAAAATTTGGGCTACAATTTGGTCAGAAGGATCTTCGTACTGTAATTCCCGAGAAATATCCCTACCCAGATTTTTAGCTCTAAAAGCTACCATCACCAGATTCCATTCCCTTTCAAAAGTGAGGTAGTCTAAAAGAAAGCCCTCAAATAGAGGTGTTTCTTCAGAAAAAAACTGCACCAACAGGGAGGTAAAGTGATGAAGACGATCACTAAGGGATTCGTACCTTTCCATAAACTCAAAAACATATTCAGGAAATCCGAACTTTAAAGAAAGAGCTTCCTCAATATCCTCTTTGGAAAGATTTCCTCTAGGATCCAGTGGCTCACTTTTCAAAAAGAACCTCAAATTCTCGAGATCAACAAAACGCCGCATTACCCGAAACTGCTCGTAATCCTCTACTGAGAGTCTTTCTTGCAGAATAGCGTTAAGCTCTTCAAAATGTAATCCTGGGGTATGCCCCACCTCAAGTGGTGGGAGCATGCTTGTCAGAAAATAGTAATTGGCCATGTAAGCTGCCGTAGCGATTCAATTAATTCTGAAATAAAGTTCGCCTAAAGTCTTTTCGGAGATAGGTTCCAAGGAGTTCTTTTAGGGCTTCGTCGGTAATATCGATCGTAATTTTCTTGTCATGAACTTTCAATTGAGCGCCACCAGAAAAACGACCTACAGTAACGGATCCTTCTTTCAATTTTTGAAGGATATTCGTCGCTAATAACTTGTTAACTGAATCAACAGATACACTTGCTGGTATCACTGCACTCAAGTCAACATTCATGCCATCTTTTTCAATAGCAGTCACCATTGCTGAAATCAGCTTAGCAATGAGGGATTCATCAACGCTATTATTTTCAATTGTCTTAGCGAGTTCGGTATTAAAAAGGGAATGTTCTATATCCTGTTTCAAACCTTCCAAACTCTGCTTGCATGCTTGTGCCAATGCCGAATTAAAGACACTGCGTTCCCTTTCTATACACTCACGACCTGCAGCGACAATTTTTTCTGCATTTTGTCCCGCAGCTTTGAGAATATCTTCAGCCTCATCCCTTGCCTTTGCAATGATTTCCTGACACTCCCTCTGAGCTGGCTCTAGAGTCTCTTTTCTCAAAGCATCGCAAATATACTGGATTTTATCTTTTCCACTTTCCAGTGATTTCATGCTATTCCCACCCGATAAACTAGTTACTTCAAATACTTTCGTTAGAAAAACACTTAACTACACCGATACGATTATTTTCAAGCAGTTTTTCCGAGATTTCCCACCTTAATTTTACTAATTTACACTACTGATCTACAATAACTTAAATAGTACTTGGAATTTCAGTTCACATTTTTTATCTGTATTCATCCGCAATTATTTTCAGAATCTTAAATCTTCGAATCAATTGTGTCTTCTCATAAGGTCCTGAAACAAAAAACATCCAATTATAGTCAAAAATCATAGCAAAAAAAACCTCAACCCTTAATATTCCCATTTTTATCGAACAGGTAGAGCAAACCTTGGTTTCTTTGCTAACAATCCAATCATTTTGCCAAAACAAGAGGGGTAAGCCAAAATGACTAAGAGAATTTTCGTCTTAGTTCTAGCATCTGCAATGTTTATGCTAAGTAATCAAGACCTTAAAGCCTCAGAAAATCTATCATCTCAATCCAGTGAGTTTTTTGAAGGAGGCGTAGCCAAAGTAACACAAAAATCTACGACATGTTCTTTTACCCCTCCCAGGGACTGGAAAATTGTTCCTCGCAACACATTGCCAACTGAAGCTCAATCGGATTACATTAAGATTCACGTAAAAGGAGAAGGGGGACATTTCCCTCCATCTATTAATCTTGCGATCCAAGCAACCGATCTAGACCTAAGAAGTTATATGCAAGAATCTATGATGGAACATGAGTCTCATGTAGATAGCACCTGCAAGAAACTTGGAAGCATTCAGACAGCTTCAGGACCAGCGTCTCTCATGCAAATAGATAGACTAACTGGATGGGGTAATGTAAGACTGCTCCAGTCCTTTGTTCAGCATAAAGGTTCCGTATATGTGATTACGGGTACGGCTCTTCAAGAGGATTTCCCTCAATACTACAAAGAGTTTTTCGAAGCCATCCAATCCTTAAAAATCGATGATGGTCTTTTTACGAGTATTAATGACCCCACCTTGCGCAACAAAATTGAACTTGCATACATGGATATGAAAGATGGGTGGCATACTACCTTTTCTTCTACGGAAGTTGAAAACAGCGGTCTTTCGAGACATTACCTTGCTGAAAAGACTTTCGATACCCATATCTTCCAAAATAAGTTCTGGGTTCCTTTTACCTCGATACTTACTGAAGATTTATCCGATATGAATCCTGAGTGGCACGATAATGTCATCAGTACACTGAAAGGTGAGCTTCTGTGGGTACGATGAGTAAAAAAACACAGCAAAAAAATCAGAAACGATTGCAGTAAATTCATAAAATAACTTATCAATTAATCAAAGCTATATAAATAGCACACAAAAATTCATAAAGGAGCTCGTTATGAAAAAAATGCTTACATTATTCACCGCTCTTGTCATGGCGACTTCAAGTAGTGCATTCTCACTCGAAGAAGCATCAGCTGTTGCCGAACAAGCCGTTAATACTGAAATTGCTCAATCAAGCGGTGCTGGTGGTGCTAGTGGTAGTGCTGGCGGTGCTGGTGCTGGTGGAAGCGCTGCTGCTGCTGGAGCTGGTGCAGGGGTTAGTACAGCTGCTGTTACAGCAGGTGTTGCTGCTGCTGCTGGTATTGCTGCTGCTGTTGCGCAAGCCAATGCGACTAATGATGTCGTTCATACTCACTCTCACTAATATAGTGTATGAGTATTGACTCTTCAAAAATAAGAGCGCTCCATTTTTTGAGCGCTCTTATTTTTTTATTTCTAAGTTCTTGTTCTTCAGTACAAGCCCCTTGGCAATTGGATGAGATTGTATCCCACAATCCTGCGTATCAATCAAAAAGATTACTCCATATTGCCAGTAATAAAAATACTGGATTTGATTTGGAAATCGGGCATATCCTTTCTGAACATCATGTGCATATCAATGTCTTTTCCAGACAGATACCTGCATATTTAGGAGATCTCAAAAAAGCACTCATCACTATTTCTAACGAGAAAGAAAGTCGAAATATGCTTGTTCACAGGTTAGAAGGTGGGCAACGGATATTCTTAGGTAAAGATGAAACCCAATTTCTGCTGGCATCTTTAGAAACTTACAAAGAAGTAAATATCTATCTGGAAGGATACGAGGAAAATATTGATACAAAAGACTTCACAACTCTTTTCTCAAAATTCCCAAGTGACTAACCTCCTGATAGCAAGAATATCAATTCAATTCTGAGTTATACCAATACAAATTTAAGAATTAGTTTCGGTATAAATTATAGTTCTATACACCCAATATTCTGGTTTTTATCTTTAATTTAAAGCCTAAGCCATGTATGAATATTGTATAAAAGTGTCTAAAAAGGGATATCTCATGCAAGTAGGAAACAAACTTGAATTCAACTGTCTTGAATGTGAAGAACCTGTCACATTTTCTTTGTTATCCCCTAAAAGCTGTGGTGAAATTCTTTCTTGTATAAATTGTCGTAAGCAATATGTTTTTGAAGATAAAACCATTCTGCAACACTTACAACAATTTGAAGCTCTCTGCCAACAGATCCATGACTCCAAAGATATACTAGGAAATACCAGTGTAGCAGTCAGTGTCGGAAATCATGAAGTAAAAATTCCCTACAAAATTTTATTGACTCGTTTGAGCTCTATAATGGAACTCAAAATTGGGGATACAAAGCTAGACATCAAGTTTCGGGTTGAACCCATCAAAGATATTCAGAGCATCCTAGAACTAACTGAAATTCAAAACTAAGATTTATACCCAAAATAGGCTAGTTTGACGCTCGTCTGCACCAATCTAACCCATCTATGGAAGTAGAGAGCTCTGCCACTTTCTAAGTATGCTGGAGATCCCCACACTCCCACAGACAAAAAAATCCTGACACATCCAAACATCAAACATCAAACATCAAACATCAAACATCAAACTAACCCGTATTGAGTATAACGGAATAGTTTTCGACAACACTATTTAATTTTCCTGCAAGTTCATCCAAAGAAGAAACTATTTCCACCTCAGGACGCAGTATACTAAGCTGGAGTACTACTTCATTCCGTTTATAGTAGTCAGGATGAATACCCATCACCAGATTTTTATTTTTCATCTGTGCAAAGCGTCCCAATTCAAATAGGGTCGTAAAGGAAAGGGTATGTAGTTTCGTACCCTCATTTGCAGGTAACCAAACCAATAAGACATCTGCCTTCTCGATATGTTCGTGTTCCCATTTGATGTGATCAATACGCTTCCAAGGATCATTATTGCTATATGTTGGATCTAACAACGCTAGGTTTTGTACTTCTATTTTTTTTCAAATTCCATGCGCCATGGAAATGCCGCTGATCCAGCCAAAAACACGGCTATTTGCTTATCTGACCTACTGACATAGGTCTCTGGAGTAGATAGGTACTGTACCCCATCTGCAAGGACATTGCCTTTTTCTGAGGAATATAGGGGCATTAGGAAGGTACAAGTTAAGCAGAAAACATAGACAAACCCATTAGCATATAGGTACTTTAAGCGAGTCATTTCACCTCAAATATAATAATTTTAAATTAAAAATTCAGGCTATTTATCATTACATTGTCTTTTGTCTATGCTTTTCAAGCTTTTTTGTCAAAATATTGCAAGTATACTTATACCGAAACGACTTCATGAATTGGAAAACAACCGAGATCCAGATCAAAGAGAGAAAATCAACTTAATGCCGCACAAGAGTATTTTTTTAAAAAATAAAATTGCCAGTTTTAATAGGCTTCTATGCTGAAAAAGCGCATCTATAGATTTTTAACGGCCAAAAAAAAGGCGGGTTTTGCAACCCGCCTTTTATAGACTTTATGATGCTGCACCGGCGGTAGCAGGCTCATCGAAAAAGTTAAAGAGGAGATCGTCTTCTCTATCACTATCCATATGGCTCTTAACCTGTCTGTGCATTTCAAAACCAGTACCACCTGGTATGATATGGCCCATAATGACGTTTTCCTTAAAGCCCATCAGGTAATCCGTTTTACCAGCGCAAGCTGCATCCGTAAGTACACGAGTTGTGTCCTGGAATGATGCTGCAGAGATAAAGGACTCTGTTCCCAACGAAGCTTTAGTTATACCCAAAAGTACTGGAGCAGCCTGTGCTGGCTTACCACCCTCAGATATCACTTTGTAGTTTTCATTATGGAATATCTTCTTATCCAGATCTTCACCGTAAAGGAATGTAGTATCGCCTGGATCAGTAATGCGAACTTTTTTCAGCATCTGTCTTACGATAATCTCAACGTGTTTATCGTTAATATCCACACCCTGAAGTCGGTAAACTTCTTGAACCTGATTTACGAGGTACTTTTGAAGTTCACGAACACCACAGATTTCAAGAATTTCATGAGGTATAACCAAGCCATCAGTAAGCTGTTGCCCCTTAATAACATGATCTTCCCTTTGAACAATCAAGTGCTTCGTGTGTGGAATCAAATGCTCTTCTTCCATACCTGTTTCAGGATCGCGAACACAAACAATACGTTTGTTTTTCTGAACACCCTTGAAGTCTACGATACCATCGATCTTCGCAATCTCAGCTGAATCCTTTGGCTTTCTAGCTTCAAAGAGTTCGGCAACACGAGGAAGACCACCAGTAATATCCTTTGTCTTAAGAGCGCCACGTGGCAATCTCGCAAGAAGAGAACCAGCAGTAACATACTGGGTTTCTTTAACAGATATAATAGCACCGGATGGAATGGCATAAGTACCAACCAAGTCTAAGCACTCTTTATCAGAGTAAATGGCAATCTGTGGGTGAAGCTCACCTCGGTGTTGTTTCACAACGAGCTCAGTTTGACCAGTTTGCTTATTTACATCTTTTTCAGTAGAGATACCCTCAACAAGGTCTTCGTACTTTACATAACCAGGGCGGTCACAAATAATCGGAATGTTGTGCTGTTCCCATTCACCTACTTTTTGACCAGCTGTAACATTAGCTCCGTCTTGTGCCAAGATTTTGGTACCCAGCTCAAGAGTAAACGACTGTAACGGTTCAATGGACTTGGTACTCAGAAGTTTTTTATATTCTTCCATAGTACGCTTTTCGTCAGTAACAACATGAAGGATTCCATTCTTGTTAAGGACGAGCCAATCGCCATCATCATTCTGAACAGTACGGAGTTCTTGATAAACAAGGACACCATCGTGCTCAGTAACGAGTTCAGGACTAAGAGAGGCAGAAGCAATACCACCCAAGTGGAACGTACGCATTGTCAGCTGCGTTCCAGGTTCACCAATGGACTGTGCGGCAATAATACCAACAGCTTCTCCAAGGGAAACTTTTTGTCCATTTGCCAAGTTTAGGCCATAACACATGGAGCAAATTCCACGCTTGCTTTCACAAGTTAGAACTGAACGAATTTTGATGTTTTCAATACCCGAATCATCAATTGCCTCGGACTGTTCCAAGTTAAGAGTTTCGCCAGAAGAAGCAAGTAATTTAGTGCTATCACCCGGCTGATAAATGTCATCACAGACTGTTCGTCCAAAGATTCTATCACAAAGAGGAAGGAGTTCTTCCTGACCCTGCTTAATTGCACACACTTCAATACCGTTAAGTGTTCCACAATCATCTTCTGTTACGATAACATCTTGTGATACATCAACAAGTCGTCGTGTCAGATAACCTGAGTCAGCTGTTTTCAACGCTGTATCCGCAAGACCTTTACGAGCACCGTGAGAAGAAATAAAGTACTCAAGAACAGTCAGACCTTCTCTAAAGTTCGATGTAATTGGGGACTCAATAATCTCACCAGACGGCTTAGCCATCAAACCACGAAGGGCTCCAAGCTGTTTAATCTGTGATTTGTTACCACGAGCACCTGAATCCATCATCATAAAGAGAGGGTTCATCTGGCAATCTTCAATTTTAGTAATCCGTTCAAAGAGGTCTTCTGACAACGTATCTGAAATTTCAGTCCATATACTAATTGTCTTAGAATGACGCTCTCCATCAGTAATTACACCATCTTCGTACTGTTTGTTAACAACAGCTACTCTTTCGTGACCTAAATCAAGAGCTTCAAATTTGTTCGGGGGAATTTTTATATCCGTAATTCCCATAGAGATCGCAGCTTTGGTGGCTTCAGCAAAACCAATATCCTTTAAATTATCAAGGAATCCAACTGTGACTTCCAAACCAACTCTCTTGTAACAATCCAGAACCAAGGTACTCATCTTCTTCTTGGTCATACTATAGTTCTGAAAACCAAGCTCAGGTGGTACGATCCCGTTAAAGAGTACACGACCAGGCGTAGTTACAATAATACCATCTTTTAAACGAACTCTAATCCGCTCATGAATGTGCAATCCGCGACCGTAATCATCATAAAAGACTTCGGTTCTTTCTTTTCTAAGCAAATCTTCCATGTTGTAGGTACCTGATGCATAAAGGGCCAAAAGGACCTCCTGGACATCACTAAAAACCTTTGTCTTCCTATCATAATTCTCAGGAATATAAAGAGGATCAAGCATAAGGTAGTACAATCCAAGTGTCATATCTTGGGATGGTACAGCAACAGGTTTACCGGATGAAGGCAAGAATATATTATCAGGTGCCATCATCAAGACTTTTGCTTCAAGCTGAGCTTCCAAAGATAAAGGAATGTGTACAGCCATCTGGTCACCGTCAAAGTCGGCGTTAAACGCAGCACAAACTAGAGGGTGAATCCTAATCGCTTTACCCTCAATTAGGACAGGCTCAAAAGCCTGGATACCTAATCTGTGCAATGTTGGTGCACGGTTTAGAAGAACAGGATGCTTTTTAATGATTTCTTCAAGAACATCCCAAACTTCAGGAGCTTGTCTTTGAATCATTTTCTTAGCGGAACGAATTGTATAAACGTATCCTAGCTCTTTCAACCTTTTCACAATAAACGGCTCAAAAAGTTCAAGCGCCATTTGCTTAGGTAAACCACACTGGTTAAAGCGTAGATCCGGTCCAACCATAATTACAGATCGGCCAGAATAATCAACACGTTTACCAAGTAGGTTTTGACGGAAACGACCTTGTTTACCTTTGAGCATCTCTGAGAGTGATTTCAAAGGGCGATTTCCTGCACCCATTACTGGATGGCCATGTCTACCGTTGTCAAACAATGCATCTACAGCTTCCTGCAACATTCGCTTTTCGTTACGTACGATAACTTCAGGCGTTTTTAGCTTCAGGATAGCCTTAAGTCTGTTGTTACGATTAATAACACGTCGGTACAGATCGTTTAAGTCTGATGTAGCAAAACGTCCTCCATCAAGAGGTACTAGCGGTCGTAGATCCGGTGGAATAACGGGTACGGATGACAACACCATCCATTCTCTTTTATTCCCTGATGACAGAAAGCTTTCTATGATTTTCAAGCGTTTTGCGATTTTCATCCGCGCTTGCATCGATTTAGTTTTACGAAGCTTATCTTTCAGTTCTATACCAAGTGCAGGTAGATCTTCATTTTGTAAAAGATCATAAAGCGCAGCTCCACCCATTTTGGCTACAAATGCGTTTTTCCCCCACTTTTCCTGAGCTTCACGATATTCGCTATCACTAAGAAGTTGCTTTTTCTCTAATTGCGTTATACCTGGGTCGATAACAACGTATTCCTCGTAATAGATTATTCTTTCGAGGTCAGTTGTGGACATTCCCAGTACATTTCCGATACGAGAAGGCATTGTCTTAAAGTACCATATGTGAACAACAGGAACAGCTAATTCAATGTGAGCCATGTTTTCACGACGCACTTTTGAAAGAGTTACTTCCACACCACAACGGTCACAAATAATACCTTTATGCTTGATTTTCTTATATTTACCACAAGCACATTCCCAATCTTTAGTAGGGCCGAAAATCTTCTCGCAAAACAGTCCACCTTTTTCAGGCTTAAATGTGCGATAATTAATAGTTTCGGGTTTTTTAATCTCACCACGTGACCATTTATTTCGAATCACCTCATCAGAAGCTATGCAAATGGTTAACTTATCAAATTCGGACTCTTTATCCTTTTTTGGATCATACAACATTCATGTCTCCGTTAAAAGAAGCTTGATACCTTCAGCAGGGCTTTGGCGATTAATTTTCGGATATTTTCTGAGTTCTTACATCAAGACCCAGACCTTGCATTTCTTTTACCAATACATTAAATGACTCGGGTGTGCCACACTTCAGGATATTCTCTCCCTTGACAATCGACTCATAAATGCGCGTACGTCCCGTTACATCATCAGATTTTACGGTCAGAATTTCTTGCAGCAAGTGAGCTGCACCATAAGCTTCCAAGGCCCACACTTCCATCTCCCCGAATCTCTGTCCACCCATCTGGGCTTTACCACCCAATGGCTGTTGAGTAACAAGTGAATAAGGACCGATGGCACGAGCGTGAATTTTATCTGCAACCAAGTGACTAAGTTTCAAGATATAGATATATCCTACAACAACTCGGCTATCGAAACGTGCTCCCGTTCGCCCATCATATAGATGAGATTTACCATCAACAGGAAGATTTTGAACCTTATACATCTCCCAAATTCGGGCTTCAGGAAATCCTTCAAAAACCGGACTCTTACAGTGTATACCTTCCAATTTCGCAGCATAACCCAGGTGAGTTTCCAATACCTGTCCCATGTTCATACGGGAAGGTACACCTAATGGATTCAATATAATTTCAATTGGCTGACCATTTGGAAGATAGGGCATATCAGCTTCTGGAACGATCGTAGAAACAACACCCTTGTTACCGTGTCGTCCAGCCATCTTATCACCAACCTGTAGCTTTCGCTTGGTTGCGATATAAACTTTCACCTGACGTATGACACCTGATTCAAGATCGGTATCTCCTTTACGCATATGTTCGATAGCAGTTTTATGCTCCATCTCAAGGAGAGTACGAGACTGTTCATAGTCTCTAAGTATTTCCTTAAGAGTATCGAATAAAGGATCTTCAGCCATTAGAAGGTCTTCAAGATTTTCTTGCTCGATAACCTGAATCATCTCCTGAGAGATTTTAGACTCTTTTTCAATGATAATATCTGCTGTTCTACGGTGAACAATTTCAGCAGGTGCAATTTCATCAAGAAGCAGAGCTCCGAGTCTATCATGACGATTTCTGATGAGTTCAATCTGTTTGCTTTTGTATTCACGTTGAATGTCACGTATACGATAAGCTTCCTCTACCAATTCGTCATCAGTTTTGGACAATCTATCACGTCGACTAAACACCTTGACATCCATAACAACACCTTCGGTTCCCGGAGGAACTGTCAGTGAGGCGTCTTTAACATCAGCTGCTTTTTCACCAAAAATTGCACGTAGTAATCTTTCTTCCGGTGCCAGTTCTGTTTCTGACTTCGGAGTAATTTTACCAACTAAGATATCTCCAGAACTAACTTCAGCTCCAACACGGATAATACCATCTTCACCAAGGTTTGCGAGAGCTTCCTCTGAGACATTAGGTATGTCCCGAGTAATTTCTTCACGACCTAACTTAGTATCACGTGCTGTCAACTCAAATTCTTCAATATAAACAGATGTGTAATAGTCTTCTCTCAACAACTTTTCGGAGATGATAATAGCATCCTCGTAGTTGTATCCACACCATGGCATAAAGGCCACAAGTACGTTTTTACCAAGAGCTACTTCGCCTTTATCCGTTGCGGGACCATCAGCGATAATATCCCCAGCTACTATTTCATCTCCAACATCACAAAGTGGCTGTTGGTTAATACATGTACCCGCATTAGAACGCATGAACTTCTTCAGCTCATAAGTTTTCTTATCTAGCTTATTGTCATGCGGGGCTATTACAATAGTAAAACCGTCAACGTAATCGATAACTCCGTCTTCTTCAGCAACAACTACAGCACCAGAGTCACGAGCCGCTCTTAATTCAAGACCTGTTCCCACAAGTGGAGATTCGGTTTTGAGTAGAGGTACTGCTTGCCTCATCATGTTTGATCCCATGAGAGCTCTGTTAGCATCATCGTGCTCAAGGAATGGAATTAGCCCTGTTACAATAGATACCAGCTGTTTAGATGAAACGTCCATGTGTGTTACACGATCCACATCCGTTTCAATCGATTCCCCTTTATATCTAGCGAGGCATCGTTCGTTTGCGAACATGTTGAACTCATTCAAAGGAGCAGATGCCTGAGCAATTACGCATTTCTCTTCCTGATCAGCTGTATGATATTCAATTTCTTCAGTAACAACACCTTCACGAACAATTCTGTAAGGAGTTTCAATAAAACCAAATTCATTGATCTTTGCGAAAGACGACAGCGAAGTAATCAAACCGATGTTTGGTCCTTCAGGAGTCTCAATGGGACAAACTCTTCCGTAGTGACTTGGGTGTACGTCACGAACTTCAAAACCAGCTCTGTCACGATTAAGACCACCAGGTCCTAGTGATGAAAGACGACGTTTGTGAGTAAGTTCAGCTACAGGGTTAGTTTGATCCATAAACTGTGATAACTGTGACCGGCCAAAGAAATCCTTGAGAACTCCGGCAAGACCTTTTGCAGAAACCACTTTACCTGGAGTCAATGTATCGGATGAAAAATCGAAAAGATTCATTCTTTCCTTGATGATCTTCTCCATACGAGCCAAGCCAACACGGCACTGATTCTGAATCAATTCACCAACAGAACGAACACGTCTATTACCTAGATGGTCGATGTCATCAACGTTTGCGTCTTCATCGCCTTTCTTTAACATAATAAGGTACTTAATAGATTCGACAACGTCTTCTTTCATCAAAGTAACGTTTCCAAGTGACTCATCGGTCACTTCCATACCTAATTTACGACTTAGCTTGTAACGTCCTACTCTTCCAAGGTTGTAACGCTTTGGATCGAAGAAAAGGCGCATCATCGCAGAGCGAGCATTGGAAAGTGTCGCAGGCTCACCTGGACGTATTTTTCTATAAAAATCCTTAAGTGCTGATTCGTAAGAATCCGTAGGATCTTTAGCAAGCATCTTAATGATTGGGTTTGTCTCGTCAGCATCTTCCGCAAGTCGAAGAACACCGATACCGGCATCCATAATACGTTTCAACATTGCTGTAGTAAGCTTTTCAGCAGATTTACCGAATACCAGCCCACTTTCTTCGTCGATAACATCTTCTGCGAGGATTTTTCCAACGAACTTTCCGAAATCTTTTTCAGTACGAAGCTTAACTTTTCTTGTACTAAAGAATTCTTCTATGATATCAGCATCTGTGGAGTAACCCAGCGTGCGAATAAAGGATGTCGCCAGAACTTTTCTACGTCTTTTCTTTCTGTCTATGTAGATGTAAATAAGATCGTTAGGATCGAAAGACGCTTCTAACCAACTTCCTCTATAAGGAATAATACGGAATGAATAAATCATCATTCCTTTGGCATGCCGCTCTTGTTCAAAGCAGATACCTGGTGACCGGTGAAGTTGAGAAACGATAACTCGTTCTGCTCCATTAATAATGAAAGTCCCTTTATCCGTCATCAGGGGGATAGTCCCCATGTAGACATCTTCCTCTTTGATACCAGTTTCGTCGGTGAGGCGGAATTTCACTTTTAGTGTGACGTTGTATGTAATACCCCGTCGTATACACTCCTCTGGTCGGTATTTTGGTACCCCAAGAATATAGGATAAATACTCTAGAGAAACTTTTTCATCATACGACTTGATGGGAAAAATCTCATTAAATACTTCCTGTAATCCTATGTGGTCCCGCTCGTGTGGTAATTTACCTGTTTGCAAAAACTGGTTATAGGATTTAATTTGGACTTCGATGAGATTTGGAAGGTCAATGATTTCTTCCTTATCTACAAAACTTACCCTTTTTGGCGCCCTTTTCAGCATGAGGAAAGACTCCTAATGTGTCTTGTAAAAGATATGATGAAAGTTGTTGAACAAGGGGAATAATGCTAATAAGTTTGTGCATTATTCCATTTCAATTTCTACAGATAGTACTCTTAAACTAATTTGCTAACAAGTGAATACTATCAAGACAGCCAGAGAATGATAAAAACATCCTCTGGCTGTTACTATCTCGCGCAAACCTTCGCGATTACAGACCCTTAACGGTTACTTTAGCACCCGTATCTTCGAGCTTCTTCTGAAGTTCGTCAGCTTCGGTCTTAGAAACGCTTTCTTTAATCACTTTTGGAGCACTTTCCACAAGTTCTTTAGCTTCTTTAAGTCCAAGGCCAGTAACTTCTCTCACGATCTTAATCACGGCGATTTTTTTAGGAGCAGGATATTCAGCAAGAGTTACTTCAAATTCAGTAGACTCTTCAACTGCTTCTGCAGCTTCAGCAACTGGTGCAGCAAAAGCTACAGCAGCAGCAGCAGCTTTTACGCCCCACTTATCTTCTAATGCGACTTTGAGTTCAGACATCTCTAGGACAGTCAATTTACTCAATTCTTCTACAAGCGCTTCTTTATTCACGGCTTTACCTCACTGTATTCAACATCTAAATCAATTAATTTTTTTTACTCGTTACCTTGTTCTTTTTGGACTTTGTTTTCCAAAAGGTGCGGGAGGCTCGTCAATAGAGCTTCCATAACTGCCAGAGTTTGAGACATTGGAGCCTCAAGCAATCCGAGGAATTGTGCACGCATTTCATCTTTTCCTGGCAATTGTGATAGCCGCTCAACTTGATCAGCGTCATACAAGGTACCATCAATTTGTCCACCGACTACTGAAAAAACACCCGGATTATCTTTTCCGAATTTAAAAACAACCTGAGTAGTTTCTATCGCATCTTCACCAGTGAAGACTACTCCGATGTGTCCTTGCAGAGTTTTTGGATCGAGGTTTACTCCTTTAGCAGATAATGCTTTAAGAAATATTCTCTTCCTTACTACTTCATAGTCACCGCCAGACTTTGCTACCAGTCCTCTAAACTGACTATCTATGCCAGCGTTGAGTCCCTCATAACGAGTGATGATGAAGGAACCGAAGCCCTCAATTTTTTCCTGAATTTCATCAAGAAGAAGTTGTTTCTCTGCTCTCATTTATCGCTCCTTGCTTCCCGCTGCTTCAGACAATTCAAGCCTAAGACCTGGTCCCATTGTTGATGAGAGTGCCAAGCTTTTAATGAATATTCCTTTCGCTCCGGAGGGTTTTGCTCGAACGATGGCCTGCAAAAGCGTCTGGATGTTTTCAACTACTTTTCCTGATTCAAAGGAAAGTTTTCCAACTGCATTGTGGATACCTGAATTTTTATCAACTTTGAATTCGACTTTACCAGCCTTAATCTCAGTGACAGCTTTCACAACATCCGTTGTTACAGTTCCAGCTTTTGGTGTCGGCATGAGTCCACGAGGTCCTAGGATCTTACCCAGTTTTCCTACTTCGCGCATCATATCAGGTGTAGCGATGACACAGTCAAAGTCTGTCCATCCACCTTTAATCTTAGCGATTAACTCTTCGTTACCTACGTAATCAGCACCAGCTTTTAGCGCTTCTTCGGCTTTTTCTCCTTTTGAGAGAACGAGGACTGATATTGTTTTACCTGTACCATTCGGTAATGACACAGTACCTCTCACCTGCTGATCAGCTTTACGAGGGTCGACACCTAACCTTAAAGAAAGATCCACAGTTTGATCAAACTTAACTGGGGGACATTTCTTTAATACTTCGACTGCTTCCTCAATTGTGTAGAGCTTTCCCTCTACGCAAAGATCCGCAATCTCCCGAAATCTTTTACTATTACGACCCATAATGATTTTAACCTTCTACGATATCTACACCCATTGAGCGGGCAGTTCCTTTAACCATTTCAACGCCAGCTTCTACTGTACGCGAATTCATATCTGTAGCTTTTCTTTCAGCAATATCTTTAGCTTGAGAAAGAGTAAGCTTACCTACTTTATCACGGTTTGGCACACCTGAACCTGATTTAATTCCAACAGCTTTTTTGATAAGCTCTGGAACAGGTGGTTGCTTAGTGATAAAGGTAAACGATTTGTCTTTATAAACTGTTATGACAACTGGTAGGATGTCACCTGCTTTATCCTGGGTTCTGGCATTGAATTCTTTACAGAATCCCATGATGTTTACGCCAGCAGCACCCAATGCAGGACCAATTGGAGGAGCAGGGTTTGCCTTTCCAGCTGAAATTTGCAGCTTAATGATCTTTTGGATTACTTTTTTCTTTGCCATAATTTCTGCTTCCTTACTTCATTCTTTTCAGACTTCTTCTGTGTCCGGCTGTACTGCTTCTACCTGCCAGAACTCCAAGTCATCGACTCGTGTTTCGCGACCGAAAATCGATATCATCGCACTCAATTGACCCTTATCGCTGAATACTTCAATGACATCTCCAACGAAATTAACAAACACGCCGTCAACAATTTTAATTGTATCTCCAACCTGGAACAAATGCTTTTGTGTAACCTTATCTTTCTTACTCGCTAGGTCCTCCATAAGAGCCTCTACTTCCTCATTGGAAAGTGGTGCTGGCTTATCTCCACCTAGAAAATCGATGACTCCACTGGTGTTCTTTACAAACATCCAGGATTCATCTGTCAGGGTCATTTGTACCATTATATAACCAGGCCACAGACGTTTTTCTGTAACCTTCTGTTCACCACGTTTGACCTCAAGGACATTCTCGATAGGAACGAGAACTTCACCGATGAAGTCATTCATACCTGTAGACTCCCTAAACTCATCGAGGGCTCTTTTTACCTTCTTCTCGTGAGTAGATAGAACATGTACCACATACCACTTATGCATGCTTCCTCGATCAGTTTTCATTTCATCAGCCACTAAAAACCCTCAAAATAATATTGATTGCTTCAAGAGAATTCTTTATTGCTAAATCAGCAAAAAAGACTAACATTCCAAATGCTATCGTCGCCAAGACAACTACTTTCGTGTAAACTTGTAGTTCTTCTTTCCCGGTCCAACTTATCTTTTTAAATTCAGTCTTAACTTCGCCAACGAAGTTAAAAGACTTTTTTCCGATGGATCCTGTATTCAGGTTCGCTTGTTCTTTCTTGCCGTGCACTTTTGCTGTCACCTTTTTGCCGAGCTCCCCAGCCTAATCAGGTTACTTTCTATTCCAAAACGAGAGCAGAGGGATTTGAACCCCCGACCTACGGCTTTGGAGACCGTTGCTCTACCAGCTGAGCTATACTCCCCACTAAAGAACGCAGGTACACTTAGTGTGCCTGCGTTCTTGCAACGCATATTCAGATTTACGCGATAATTTTTGTTACCGTTCCCGCACCGATGGTATGTCCACCTTCACGAATCGCAAACTGCATACCTTCTTCCATAGCGATAGGTACTAATAGCTCACCTGTAAGCTCAATGTTATCACCAGGCATAACCATTTCTGTACCTTCAGGAAGCGTTACAGTTCCAGTCACGTCCGTTGTACGGAAGTAGAACTGAGGTCTATAACCTGTGAAGAAAGGCTTATGACGGCCACCTTCGTCTTTTGTCAGGATGTATGTAGTTCCCATAAACTTCGTGTGTGGCTTAACGGCACCAGGAGCAGCTAAAACCATTCCACGTTGTACGTCATCTTTACCAACACCACGAAGAAGAACACCAACGTTCTCACCAGCGCGTGCTTCGTCAAGAAGCTTGTTGAACATTTCAAGACCTGTCGCAACAGATTCTTGAGTATCTTTAAGACCAACAATCTGAATTTTATCGTTAATTCTAACGATTCCTCTTTCCACACGACCTGTTACAACAGTACCGCGACCGGAAATAGAGAATACGTCTTCGATAGGCATTAGGAAAGGCTTGTCAACTTCACGTGTAGGCTCTTTCACATGCTCATCAACTGTTTTCATCAATTCTTTGATTGCAGCAATGTATTTCTCGTCGCCTTCAAGAGCTTTAAGTGCTGATCCACGGATAACTGGTGTATCCATATACTCTTTAGACTCTAGAAGTTCACCCAGTTCCATCTCAACTAGCTCAAGAAGCTCTTCATCATCTTCTGAGAGCTGGTCACACTTGTTAAGGAATACAACGATAGAAGGAACGTTGACCTGGTGAGCAAGAAGAACGTGTTCTCTTGTCTGAGGCATAGCACCATCAGTAGCAGCTACAACGAGGATAGCTCCATCCATTTGAGCAGCACCAGTGATCATGTTTTTAACGTAATCGGCGTGTCCAGGACAGTCAACGTGTGCGTAATGACGAGTTTCTGTTTCATACTCAACATGCGATGAGTTGATGGTGATCCCACGAGCTTTTTCTTCTGGGGTATTATCGATAGATGCATAATCACGAAAACTACCACCGCCAGCTTCACACAAAACTTTAGTAATCGCTGCTGTCAATGTCGTCTTACCATGGTCAACGTGACCAATAGTACCGATGTTTACGTGAGGTTTGTTCCTCTGAAATTTTTCTTTAGCCATTTTCGCAACCTCCGTGGGCGCCGAACAAGTAGTTTAATATAGGTTTTCTTTTTAATGATTTGCCCAGAATAGGAATCGAACCTACGACCTATTGCTTACCATGCAATTGCTCTACCCCTGAGCTATCTGGGCGAATACACTTCTTGTAAATCATTCACTTCTAATGGAAGAGGAGCCAATTTTAGCTGGACTCTCCAAAAAAATCAACGGAAAATATAACTTTTGCGGAGAAATTATCTTTGCCGATATACAATTCGAGCCTTTGATAAGTCGTATGGTGACATTTCAACCGTTACAACATCACCTACAAGAACCCGTATGTTACGCATGCGCATTTTTCCGCAAAGGTGTGCATGAACGCTCATTCCGTTTTCCAGGAGTACTCTAAAAGTCATGTTAGGTAGTAACTCTTCTACAGTCCCGTCTATTTTTAACGTGTCTTCTTTGGCCATAATTCCTTATATCATTTACGGGTTCCATTTCCCTTGCTGACAGCTCGTATTGGTCATAAATCTTGACTCAACGCTGTTTTCTGCATACAAAAGTTGAAATTTTGTTCTTGCAGGCTTACTTTTTCTTCTACTCTTGTGTTAATTTCGATAAGAAATACTAAAGTTAGCGCTCTAATAAAACACAAATAAGCAAATTATTGTCAACGTTTTCCCACCTCTTCTTCCATTTTTTTTCTAATTCTGTTAGAATATGTTTACTTACTGTTTTTTATAACCTGAATGGAGTTTCGACTAGTGTTGACTAAACATACAGAAAATAGAAGTTATAATTTGAAAATTACTGAAATCATGAGTTTTTTTTCTTCCTGTGAGAATTCCGAGTCACGCTATAAGAAAATAATTGAACTTGGTAAAGAACAAGTTTCTTTTACCGCGGAACATAAAATAGAAGAAAATCTTGTCAAAGGATGCCAGAGCTTAATGTATTTACATTCCTACCTTAAGGATGGCCGGATATATTTTGAATCCTACTCTGACGCTTTAATCTCCTCAGGACTTGCTGTGCTCTTAACCAAGGTCTACAGTGGAGAAAAGCCCGAAACCGTTTTAAAATCCCCCCCAGACTACTTAAATGACCTTTCTATTCACACGAGCTTAAGTCCAAGCCGATCTAACGGCCTCTCTAGCCTTCATCTTCGTATGAAACAGGATGCGATAAAATCTTTTCTTTCTGCAAGTTAAACTAAATGATATATACCAACCTCCTATCAAATTTGTGAATTTTGATTTAGAGATTGGTATATCTGCCAAAAAAAGTTTACTTTTTCACTTAAGCTATTAAAATTTAAACTATTGTAAAGCGACTTCTTCTTTACGTATATCGAATTCTAACTTCCACTCTCTTCCCTGTTCAGAAAAGCACCAAAGTTCTAGAACTCCCAATTCTGTAACCTTAGCTTTTAGCTTTATTCTAACTGTTTTCCCCTCATCAGCTCCTTGGTCAAGCACTGTTTCAATTGGATGAAGCTCTTCGAGATCACTTTCCCAATTTCTAACTATTGACCCAGGAACGCTCCTTTCCTCTCCCTTTGAAAAATCAGGTGACTTTGAGAAAAAACGGAAAGTTGCCGGCTCCCCAAGTACCAAAGCAAACTCCTGACCTTCAATTTCAAGCTCCGTACCCTCCTCCATACCGAAAGGTACTACACATAAAGCCTTAAGAGGAGCTGCCAGTCCGGGAATGGCGGGAATTGCCTCTTCTATACCTATATAGTAATTGCGACTAGAACCACTTTTAATACGGACAGCACTTCCCTTACGGGCCAATCCGTAACTGGCCGCTCCTCTACCAACAGAATAGTCAAAATCAGGGCCTTCCAAGACCTTTACTGCTTCCTTTTTGAGCTTTTTGGCCCAACTATTCAGCAAAGTTACAATCCTTTCTTGCAAGGCCTCAGCCTTCATTACCCCACCATTGAACAAAACAGCGGTCGGCATCACAAAGGAATCCATTGATTGCCCATCCTTTTCACCAGTCATAGATAAAAACTTGGCCAACTGACAAGATACCCGAGGATCTTGAGCATATGGCAGGCCTAAACCTCGGATGCCTGACCTTCTCTGTGACTGAGACTGCTCCTCTGGGTCTACTAAAGGGAAAAATCCATCAACAAGAAGCTTTTTCACTTCTGTACTGGTAATGTGGCAAGCTATTGCCCCACCAATTAAGCTACTCCCTCTTCCTTGTATTGTCATCTCTATACTTTCAAGCGAATCTCCCCCCATTAATACTTCTTTCGCTTTCCTGGAGGCATGAACAAGCTCTCTTAGTTGCCAGTCATCAATAGAATGCCCTTCTTTTTCCAATTTTTGCTTGACCATGTGAGCCATGGCCAAATCCATATTATCTCCTCCAAGTAGGAGATGAGAACCCACAGAAACCCTTTCAAGTTGTAAGTCACCGTCTTTGTCTTTTGCAGCGATAAGACTAAAGTCCGTTGTTCCCCCTCCAATATCTACCACTAATATGTGATCGCCCACAGAAAGTTGCTTACGCCAAGTCTCACTATTCTTGTGTAACCAAGAGTAAAATGCCGCTTGCGGCTCCTCTAAGAGGATAACCTCTGGGTATTCTGCCAATGTAGCAGCTTCGAGTACCAACTGTCTTGCAGCTGGATCAAACGAGGCTGGGACTGTAATTAAAATGCTCTGTTCCTTAAAAGGAGCCTCAACTTTTTCCTGATCCCAAGCTTCTCTGAGATGCCTAAGGTATTCAGCAGAAGCTTCCACTGCGCTCATTTTTTCTGATTCACCATCTACAGGAAGGTTTTTCTCCCGCCTGTCAATCCCGTCATGGCAAAGCCACGATTTCGCAGAGGAAATCATTCTGCCATGCATCTCAGATCCTCTATCACGAGCATAGCCCCCTACACAAAACTGTCTTTCGGGACCCCAGGCTATTACTGCATTCTTTTTGGAAAGCTCTTCTTCCAAAGGAAAGTAGACAAAGGAAGGGAGAGTAAGATTTTCATCCTGAACTCCGGAAGCAGTTACTTGCGGTATAGAAAATTGATGAATTTCAGGGGCTGGCATACCTTGTGTCTGCGCAGCTTCTTCATGCTTGGTATAAGCCAGAGTACAATTCGTTGTTCCCAGGTCAATCCCAATAATATATTTTTCTTTTGTCATAACTTTACCTCTTTACTGGACTTCAACTTCTGCAGGTGCCAAGACTTCTTGCTTGCTCTCTCCTAATTGCTGTGGCAAAGAGAGTTTGTGAGCTTTCCAGCCTTTGTGACGGAGAATTCCCTTAAGGGGAGTATTCCCAGTAACATTTCCTACAATTTTAATTTCAGAAGGATCGTAACCGCTTGGGATAGTAACAGAGCTGCCTTCTTGCCCTTCAAAAACCGGTCTAATCGTTATATAATCTTCTAGACTCTTACTGCATTCTTCATGAATTTTTCTTACAACCGTGCCTACTTGAACATCAGAGAATGGGGAGATATCCTCCTTCAGAAAATCGATAAAACGGCCGCTATTCTGTAGAAGATATAAGAGTCGTAAATGAGAGTAATCCCCTTTTTCTTTGGCATCGTTTTTCTTAGATATTTTCTCTGTTTCTCCAGAGACAAACCTTCTCGCTGCTTCAGAGTCTTTAAAAGCCTTAAAAAAGCACTTAATCGCTAATCCTAATCCCATGATACACCTGATTTTAATGATTCTAAATAGGTAGTAAGTTGTTATAATACAAATTGCTTATTATATAAAGGTTGTAATTATATGCCGGACTTGGCAACAGGCCTAGTACTGCGATTCAATTTGATCGTAGAACTAGTACTCTGTCAAGTTTAAGATTGATCTCTAGTCTGCACTATAGAAATGGAGCCCCCCAATCTGCTCCCAAAATTCCAAACCACAAACAAAAAGATAGAACAAGAAGACAAGTACTAATAGAGGTTTCCCTCCTGGACATCGGTACTCAGATTGTAATCCCTTCCGATAGCGACCAACCCATATCATCATAACTGGCATTATGCCGTTAAGGATTGCGTCACCAAAGCCTCCGGAAATTTCCATTGCTACCAAAAATGCCCGAGAATAACTGATGGCAAAATATAGGGAGGGTACCGCGACCAATAAGCCTAGAGCTACATTCCCCAAACCTTTTTTTTCAATCTTCAAGCCATCAGCAAGAAAATCAAAGAGTCCGAGTGCAATCCCAAGAAAAGACGTAACGAGAGCAAAGAAAGCAAAAAATCCCGCTATACTCGATAACCAGGCACTTTCAGCCGTATATACCAAGCAGCATGTCGCCGGATTTCCTTCTACATAAGCTTCTGCTAAACCATGAGGCCCATCCATAGGGACAGTTCCCAGAACAATAGCTTGCCATAATAGATAGACACATAGAGATATGGTCGTACCAAAAACAATTGAAAAACGTAACCATTTGGCATTCCCATTCAAAACGGGAGTAAGGCTGGGTACGATTGTTTGAAAGCTGAATGCAGTCAGAAGAATTGGGATAGAAAACATGGACCTGCCCCAGTCTTTCCTTGCCAAAAGGTCAAACTTAATTTCAGAACTTCCCAGAAAGACTAATATACCGTAAGAAGCAATCATCGCGGTAAATAAAATGGTATTTACCCGGCCAACGAGCTTTCCACCAAAAAAAATTACTGATCCCGCCCCAACTGCAAATACAAGACAACCAATCCATTTCTCTGGCCGAGCGCCGAGAGCCAGTTCCATCAATTGATTAATTTGTCCCCCACCGCCAGCCATATAAGCAACTAGGGAAGCATAACCAATAAAAAGATAGAGAACCCAGGCGAACCCTTTACCCCATGGGCCAAGCATTTTTGAAGCCATCGTGATGATATGAGCCCCCTTGTCCATCCAGAGGTTAACCTCAAGAATGAGAAGACCAGAAATCGTCATGAACACCCAACAAACCAGTAACATCAATGTTGATGGGAAGAATCCGCTCAAGCTGGAACCTACTGGAAGTCCAAGCATCCCCCCACCAATACATGTACCTCCTACCAGGAAAGATGTCGTAATTATGTCAAGTTTTGAAACGCTCTGATCATTCGCCATTAAGAAATTCCACTTGTGTAAGCTTCTGAGGTCATGATGCAGGTTATAGACTCTTGAATGCCTCCTGTAACCTGTACAGTCCCATCATGATGAACAACAACATCATACTCAAGTCTTACTCCTAATTCTCCAGGAATATAGATACCAGGTTCGATCGAAAAGCATGTGCCAAGAAGAATGCGCCTTTTATCTTGCGTTTCTAAATTATCAATATGAGCACCATTCCCATGGTCATTTACATCAATATTGTGCCCCGTTCTATGTATAAAATACTCCCCATAGCCTGCATCTTCAATAACTTTACGACAGGCCGCATCTATTTCCCAACCCATCAAAGGCTCTTGCCTCTCAAACCTTTCTTTTACAAGCTGTGTTCCAAAGTCTCTTGCATCTTTTACAATACTAAAAATTTCCTGCTGTCTTGCCGTTGGCGATTTTGCAGCAACACCAACACGAGTAATATCACCATATGTTGCGTAAGGAACATTCTTTTTACACCAAAGGTCAATGAGGATAAAATCCCCTTCTTTTATCAAGCTTGACCCATTTGAAGCAGGAATATAATGCGGATCTGCAGCGTGTTCGTTGGTAGCACAAATAGGAGGCCCCTCCGTTATACAATTGTGCTTCTCGAATTCCGAAAGAATAAACTGTTGAACATCATATTCTGTGAGTTCTTGTCCGCCTTTCAATTTTTTTGCAATAAGTTCCCAGGATTTGGCTACGACTTGATCTAGAACATCAGCTGCTTCAAGGTGAGTTTTCAACTTATGCTTATCCCACACAGAGGTATATATTTGTAAAAAATCAGCAGAACTAACTACTTCGACGCCACAATCTCGAACCATATCCATAGTGCCAGCATCAACTTTGGAAACGTAGGGAATGGCGTTTCTTGGAGAGTATTCCATCGCAATTCGTTTTGCTCCGCTAAGGACCTTCTCTACATGACTTTCCAATTCTTGCCATGCAAGATATCTCCATTTATCTCCAGGAAGGTGATCTAAATTTTCGGATTCTATGCGGTGAACTATTTTTATAGGTTTTCCTCTGCTGGGAATCCAATAGAAAAATCGCCTGGTAAAAAACTTTTCAGCAGGTATCTCCAAAAATTCAAAAGCTAAATCGTTACTGCAGCGAAAATCATAGAGTAGCCATCCATCTAAGCCCTCCTCTTCAAGTTTTTTCTGTACATCTCGCAACTTGTCTTCAATTTTCACTTCTGCCTCCCCCTTTATTTCGCAAATGAAGGCCTAACTCTCAGTATAATACATAAAGATAAGGCCTTTTTTAAAAATGAAATGTCGCCCAAATGTAGCACAAAAGATTGATTTACTTCACTGAAATATTCAAAAATAGACCGAAGTAAGATCTTTAATTAGAGAGAAAGAAAAATATAATTATATAAGGCGTTGTTGCATAAAACATGCGTCTACAAGAGCCTTATGATTAACATTTTACCACCGAGATCACAGAGAGAATAAAAAATCACAGATCAGTTGATAGCATATTCTGAGAGACTTTATGCATTTTTCTATCTCTCTGTGTTCTCGGTGCTCTCTGTGGTTAAATAAATGATTGTAAACGTATTAAGTTATGCAACAACGCCATTATATAAGATTTTAATCGATTTTATTAATTACAATAATATATAGAGAAACTAGGAGTATTCGTAAAAAAAGGGATATGCCGAAAATACTTCAAGAATTGGTTTCAGTATATCTTCTATTTGTTAATCCCTTGAATAAGAGAAGCTGCAGCAATTATTCTTAAAGTCTGAAATGGCTCTCCCAGCCTATCAACTAAAAAGGGAAAAGCCTCCGCACCACCTATAAATCCGATGGCTTCAAGAATCGTCGCCTTTAGTTCTCTATCCGCTTCGGGATAAGCTTCCTGAAGAACGTCCACAACATCTTGATCCTTTCCCCAGATAGCTAATGCCAGAGCAGCCTGAACCCGAACATGCTTATCAGAGTCAGAGAGTAGTTCTCTAAGTATTCCAAATACAGACTCATCCCCTTCTTGCAAAAGCACTTCAGCCGCAAAGGCTGTGATCCCCCAGTTTTTTTCATGAAGAAACCTTCGAACCCCATCAAGTGCAAGCTTATAGTTCATAACCGCCAAGGTATTCAGCACTTCCAATCGACAAACTTGATTCATGACCTCTGGATAATTAAAATCTCCATCAAGATGACGGAGTTTTCCTTGCTGAAGGGCTCTGAACATCCCACTCCCCTGAACTTTCCACATTACTTGCTCACCTCTTTCCAACAATGATAGGAGCGCGTCGCAAGAACGTTCAACCTCAGTACGTTGCCCAATGAGTCCCATTGCAAGGTTTGCTCGTACAAAAGGGTCCTCATTTACCTCAAAAACCCTTAAGGAATAATCAAGCCCATACTTCCCTGTAGCAGCCAAAGAAGAAGCAGCCAGAGCCCTCACCTCACTAAGTTCATGAGATAAAAGTTGAGCATACGCATCTTCTGGCTTCATTTTCTCACTAATAACTAACAACCAAGCACTCATAACGGCTACGGATTTATCTTTATCCAAAAGAGCTTGCTGCACAAGAGCAAGAGGATATTCCGTCCGAGAAAAGCCAAAAACTTTCATCGCCGCAGAACGAACCATAGGATGTGAATCTTGAATAAGAGGTTCTATAAAAACAAAACTGGCCTGTAAATCAAAATAAGCGACAAGCTCACAAGCTAGGGTCCGCAGGCCAACACGATCACTTTTTGAAAGTCTAAGAATTTCATCTTCTCCTACTGTTCGAAACAGCTCCAGAGTAGAACCAATAGCAGCTGCTTTTTCTTCCGCTGAACTTGTAGAACTTGATAGTATCTCTTCTAAATCATCTTGAGCCTCATGCATCTGCATCTTCCCAACAGCTTTGATTGCTTCAAGACGAACATTCCAAGAGTTATCATTACGGAGAATATTTAAGACTTCTTTTTGTAATTCTGTGTCCCCTAAACTACACGTAAGCCTGACTGCTATACCCCGAAGTAAGGAGTTTGAAGAGCGCAAATTACTTCTAACTATAGGAACTGAATAAGCATCGCGTCCTAGTACAGCTCCTATTAGAGAATGTAAACGAACATTCAGAGATGATTGCCCTGCTCCATTTCGAATTACTGCCCAACAAATTTGTTCTAGCAAGTCATGGTCATCCAAACATTCAGGAAACAACTTTACATAGGAGTTCCAAGCCGATAAAGCTGCTTTCCCATTTCCCGATGCAACATAAGATTTTATCAAAAAATTCTGAATTAAACGTGATTCTGGATACTTTTCAAGTGATTTACGGGCTATAGCTAAAGCCTCACTTGAATCTTCCAAAAGTAAGTGTAGAGCAATACGCCTTGAAATACTTGCTTCTTCATCTGCAGAATAGTTCAGAGATGGCGTTAGGATAAATAAAAAAAATAAGAAAATTATCGGCATTGTGTAAACACATAATTTAAACAATCGAAAGATCGGGATTTAACTGTATACTCAATACAGGTTAGTTTGAGTATAAATCTCAAAACCAGCAGCTATCAGCAATCGCAACCTACACAAGACATTTCTTGTATCAATGCACTGATAGCTTTAAACTCTGGAGCTTTGGAGTCACCAAGTAATTCAAATAAGGCTGTCTCTAAGCTTGTAACACGAACACCAGCATCACGAAACTCTCCTATAGCAGTAGAGAAGTCATAAATAGACCTGGAACCAACGGCATCATTGAGAATAGTTACATCTTTCCCTATCTCAAGAAGGTCTTTTGCTGTTTGTAAAATACACACATGCGCTTCTATGCCAACCAAAACCCACTGTGAGACAGAAGAATTGACTAATACATCTTTTATTTTAGGATTCCGAACACACGAAAAACTTGTTTTCTCATAATATTTTTGCTTATCACCCAAACAGTTTTTAATCATCGAAACCGTCTCTCCAAGCCCTTTTGGGTACTGTTCTGTAACAACTATTGGCAATTGAAAAATTTGGAAACCTTTTATAGCTTTTACAAGAGTATTACAAATCTCCTGCTGACTTTCTACACCAGGCAATAGCTTTTCCTGAACATCAATGACGAGTAAACCGGTTTCTTTTTTATCTAAAAACTTAGTTCCAACTTTCATAAAACACCTACTCCAAAATTACCATTTTATACTCAATGCGGGTTAGTTTGAGTATATAATTACGCCATTGGTCCCAAATGCTTGCCACCAATTAGGTGGAAATGCAAATGAAAAACCGTTTGTCCTGCTTCGCTACCGTTGTTTGTTAGAAGACGGTAATTGTCTGCAACATCAAATTTCACGGCAAGATCTTGTGCTACCTGAACTATTTCCTGTACAAGGGAGAGGTCTTCTTCATCAATTTCCTGGAAACACTTAATTTCCTTTTTAGGCATGATCAACAAGTGGATCGGAGCTACTGGGTTAATGTCTTTAATAGCGAGAATGTTTTCATTTTCAAAAACCTTTTCAGCAGGTATTTCCCCTGCTATGATTTTTCCAAAAACTGTAGTCATGTAGTCTCCAGATTTATATTTTTCGCCTGTGCTAAAGTATATTCCAGAGCTCTCAAGGCATCCTCTCTTGTTTCCCATACCGAAATAAAGCGCCCTTTATGACAAAAGATAGCCCCGGCTATTTTTGATTTCTCCTTCAAATCACCCTCAAGAAGTCCAGCCCACTCCTGCGGGAGGGGTAGGCGAACACTCATTCTGTCATCGAAATTTGGTGGAATACCCCGAAGTTTCCAATGGTCTCCTGAAGGCATTACAACGAAAAGGGCTTTGTGATGCTCACCATCTAGTTCGAAAAAGCTTTCCAACCATGCCAGGCTTTCATCAAAAATCAGGCATTCTTCATTTTTATACTTCTCCATTACCTCGGAAACGATTTCTTCACACTTTTGATGGTAGTGAAAGCGACTTTTTAATCTTGTCAGGTAAACTACAACGAAATCAAGAGCTTCAAAAAATGCCTCGTCCTGCATACTTGGAGTGCAAGTATACTCAACAGGGACGAAATTTGAGATCACATTTGAGAAAGTACAAAACCCTTTAACAGGAGACACCCTTCCGTTATCAATGGCATCTATACCCGTGATAAGAGTGTTATTGAAGAAGTCATACTCTTTTTGTGTGATGATTTCCTCTTCCCGAAGATACTTAAGGATCATACCAGCACTACTGAGGCCACCTTGATAATCAGCCTGATGATGATCAAACAGTCGCTTTTCCGGCTCATAGAACCCACCAACGTCACATACAAAATCCGAAATATCAAGTTTATTCTTATCTCTAGTCCGACAGATTTTATCGCGATCAATTAAATCGTACAAAAGCAGTAGGGCACAGGCTGTCACCTCATCCGCATGAAATGTACCATCATGTGTTCCAACACTGCGAGGTATCTTGCTATCGCTCATAATTTGAGAGTCTTTTCTTTCAGGTTTTGTAATCAAACCATTTTACTAAAACAGTGGACAATAAAGCCCAAAGGAATTCAACACAACCCAAATTAGAAATTTCTATGTTCTATTTTGAGGCTCTGAAGGACTCTTTGTGAACATTTTACTTGCCAAATGTTCACGTTCTTCCTTCCCCCCTTTTTCCATCCCTGTAAGTGACAGTTAAAACCAATCTAAAGAACTTATAATAAATGAAATATACTATATTCACTATCCAGACTTCTAAACCAAAAACCTGATAATTTTGACTTATAAAACTACTGCCAAATATAGGTTATTTACAAGCTGCAAACATTCCTCCCACAAATTCCTCCCTCTGAATATGTAAATTTCTTCGAAAATAGCGAATATAAGGCGAACAAATAAATTGTATTGCCTTTTCTACCACCAGAATACTCACCAATATCTTGACAACAAACTCTTCTCAAGCCTATCCATGACAGTTCAATTAAAGCGATAATCGAGATGAAAATTATGCAAATGGAAAGTTACCTGTTTCCTGGTCATTACGATTTGGTTACACCAGATGGAAAAATCACAAAATTAACAAAACTCTCTGATACTACGGCAGAAGCAGTTGTTATCATCGAACAAATTTCTCCAGCTTTTGTAGGCTATAGAATTGATATCGAAAGTGTATTTTTCAACATTAAGAGCACCTTGGCGCAACTTGGTCTTAATGGGAAAGGTATTGAATATGAGCTATCTCCACAAAATAACTGCGCCCAAGTAAGAGTCCTTCTCACAGCTATTGGTAAACTCGCACAAGAAGTTCTCCGCCACCTCAAAGAAGGCGCTATCATCGGTAAACTCTTTGCTGCGGACGAACGCCGGCGAGTTCGCGACCCCGATTATCTAGGAAGGATGTTTGGCCGCTCCGACCGTTGGGGAAAGCCCCTTTTGTCATTAGGGGGGATGCAAGGTAGCAGTGATCTTGTCCTCGAAAAGATTGATGGCCGCACGGTTGCTTATCTGACCTTACAAAATGGCAATGTCACTTACGACTCTTCTATTTATGGGCTTCTTCCAACCCTGACCAAAGCTCTTGAAAAAGATCTGCGCACAAGAGATCTTCTCCAACTCCACCAAGTTTGGCAACCTGATGCTGCCAAGTGTGTCGAAAAAGACAAAATCCTCCTTGTGCAAACTCAACCTTTGCATATCCGTACAGTTTTTGGATTGGTTGTAAATGACTTACTTGCCAAAGGTGTTGAACATACCACTGCAAAAGTATTACAGCCTGACACTAGCGCCTCTGGAGATATCTACGAATTGTTTGGAGACAGCCAAAGCGAGCTTACAGATATTCCTCTGGAGTTTTATACTTTAGAGCCTCATCGAGAGCACGTTTTTTTTCAAGACCGTGACCAGCTTCAGGCCTGTATCGAAACTAGTGATCCCATTTTCAAAGCCTTTGATACAGCACCTTTACCCAAAAATCTACGAACCTCTGTTTTTGTTGTTAAAGGGGAACAGTTATTAAACCTAAAAACGAAAGACTGGATAACTAGAGAACCACGACTTCAAGATTTTCCAGGTGTCACCCATGGCGGACGCCAGGCATTAATGGTAGAACGCTATATACAACAGCAGCCCTCTTATCCCTTTTTAAAAAACATCGAAGAAGGCTTAGTCACAAGTCAGGGAATTCTTTTATCAAGATACTTTCCCAGCCCTCTCATGAAACGTATGCTCCTTTCAGACCAGGTTCACCGCTGCCTTAAGGGAATTTATTTCCAACATCCATCTACTTCCTACGATGATTTTTTCTCTGCTGAGGACAGGGCCATGCTTCTCGACCTTGCAAAATTTGCGATCCCTACCTACTGGGTAGACGAAAGTAGCGGAAAAATCCTCCAATACGTTCACAAACCTGGAAAAGACTCTGGTATGTTTGTACCAAATGACTCTATCGAAACATTCTTAAAGTCCACAGTATTCGGAATTTACGGATCTAACTTATTGAGTGACCTGTTTGAAGAAGAACTGCGAAGTCTCTTTCAGGGGATACTTGAAATTAAAAAAGACCTCGCTCACCCTCTTCTTAATAATAACACCCCTCTAGCCTTAGTCACAGGTGGCGGTCCAGGTGCTATGGAGGTAGGCAACAGAGTTGCAAAGTCACTAAACATCTTATCCTGTGCTAACGTTGTTGACTTTCGTAGTAAAGATGGCTCTTCTGTCAATGAACAGAATCAAAATCCCTACGTCGAAGCGAAAATGACTTACCGACTTGACAAACTTGTTGAGAGACAAGCTGAATTCCATCTCGACTTCCCTATTTTTCTAAAGGGAGGAATCGGAACGGATTTTGAATATAGCTTGGAAGAAGTACGTCGTAAGGTGGGAACTTCACCTCCAAACCCAATTCTTCTTTTTGGAGAAGTGGACTACTGGAAGCAGAAAATTACGAGCCGCTTTCGTTGTAACTTGGAAAATGAAACCATTAAGGGTTCTGAGTGGATAAGTAACTGCTTCTTCTGTATACAGACGGCAAAACAAGGTCTAAATATTTACCAAAAGTTTTTCGAAGGTTCTTTACCAATCGGGAAAAGTGGACCCATTTGTGAAGATGGTTTTGTAATTGTAGGAAATCCAGAGGAAGCTACTGTTTAAGCCGAAATTCTTACTGGATTTTCACCACAAAGATATACACAAGCAACTTCAAGAATCGGAATTTTGGGCCTGAGATTTTTTCAACTAAAGGAGCCTGAAAATTCCAGTTATACTTGGACAAGTAGGTGGAATTTTCAGGCTTCGTTAGGTGGAAAAAGATTGGGCAAAAAACCGATTCTTGAAGTTGTTTGTGTATATACCGAAACAGGTTCAATAATTTGTTTCGGTATGTACTGAAAAACCAGATAGTTCTAATAGCCAATTCCAATATTTATACTTAAGTAAGTAGTCGGGTCTTTGGAGAACTGTCCCTCCAAGGAAAATCCGTCATGATACTCAAGGTATAATCTTGTTCTGCGTTCGTAGCCCTTAATTTTTGCCCATTCTACCCCCAGTAAATAGGTCGAATCAGACTCCCAACCCTTATCTTCCCAGTGCCGAAAGTGCATAGCAAAAAAGGGCTGCCTGTATAGTCCATGTTTCTTGTCTTCTTTTCCAAATAGTCTGAGCTCTACCCCTGCATCTCCATATAGGGGATGGAGGGAAAAAGAGCTATCGCTTCGCAAAATATACCCTGCTCCACCGTAGAATCGGATTTCTTTAGTCAAGTCATAAGAAGCAAATATGTCTGTGGCCTCAAAACTGGGATTTAAGCGTTCGACCTGAGGATGAGCCTTAATAAATTCATCACCCAAATGAGAAGACAAATGATAAAGCCTAAACCTATATGACCACTTATTGTCTGCCAGGAAAGAAACATGAACCCCTGTTTCATAATCAGCGTTAATAATTTGCCCAAAGTCATCAAAGGAAGAAAAGTCAAAAACTACCCACGTTGCTGCCATTAATCCCAATTGTAAATCACCCTTTTGTTCAAGAATAGTTAAGTCTTCCCAACGATATAGTGGGAGAACTTCGCCAAGAGATACTCCCACTGAATTAGAGCTAATAGCATCATCATAGAACCTATATCCCGCGGAATACCCTAATTTTCTAGGGTCAGCGATCATGGGTCTATACAAAGACGCTTTCTCTGGTAGCCATTCTCCATATGTATAATCCGCTACAACGTCCTCGCTACCACTTTCTTCCTCTTTGAAAGACTCTGCTACTTGAGAAGAAACGTCAAAATTTTTCTCCTTTACAGTCAATGAAACTACTTCATTGACTTCTTCGGCTGGCTCCAGCACCTCATGAGATGACAAGATCGCCGAGCCTCCAAATATGAACAGAAACGTAAGACTTATTTTAATTTTTTTCATTACATCAATGTCTTTATTTGTTTATGCAACAGAGGTCTAACGAATTCCTTAAGGACTTTTCTATACTTTGCCCCTAATAAATTTGAAATCTCTTGCCGAACTCCGTTTATTGCAAGCATATGTTTATTTCAGAAAAAGTTATGCAAGAACGATGCCGATCGATAAATCCGAAGAAGAAAATTTTAATTCACTATAATAATTAGGCGATATGCTCTTGTGAGACAATAGAGGGTTTGCTCCACGAATACATTTTCACACCTGCAAAGGCACAAAGAATCATTCCGATTCCAATGACTGCCACAGGACCAATCATTAAGCACAAAGTTCCGCCTAAATATGGGGCTATGCAACCTCTAAGACCTACAGTCGCTACATTAACACTCGTGTACAAAGAACTGTCTTCTCTCGTGGCAAATATAGGCCCTGAGAGATTCCACGATAAGTGATTACCCGCCAATGCTATACCATAAATAAAAAATGCCACATATAAAAAAAATATGTTCACAGGAGCAAGAATAAGCAAGCCTCCGTAAGCACTAACTACAAAAAAAATCACGCTAGTAAACTTATAAATATTCATTTTATTGATTAGTCGCGCCCAGAAAGAAGCTGTACTAGCATATCCTATTCCTCTGCAAATAGAAAGGACAATAAGCATTTCAGAATAGGAAAGATTTAGAATATCTACAAACAAGACGGGCAAAACCGGTTGTATAAGCATGAGGCCAAAACCACAGATCATGAAGCCTAACTGAAAGCGGTAAAAATCGGGACGTTTTTCCATTAATGACCAGGCACTTTTCCATGGATCAAGAATTTTTTGCCAAAAAGACCCTCCTTTAACCTGGTAACGCATAGGAATCTTTTCCAATTTGATAGGAATACGAGACTGTAGAAGTACTCCAATAATGCCGATGGCAGATGAAATAGGAAATAGCCACCGCCAAATTTGGCTCTCATTATCCAGAATTACCCCAAAAGCTATGGCTAAAACCACTCCTTCGAGATAGCCAATACTTGCTCCTAAAGAGAACACTTTTCCTCGTTCTCTAGAAGCAAGGTTTAACTTCAATATTTCAAGCCACGCAGGAACCCCTCCCCTTACCATCATAGTATGGAAAGCCGCACACCCTATAAAAGCCCAGATATTTGTAAGAAAAGGGAAAAGAAGAAAGGGGAGGCGACTCAAAATACCAGCCCAAACTACATTTGAGAGAAGTTTGTCTCTTCTTTCGTTAATCGCATAGCTCCAATAAAGAGAAATGATCGAAACCACAGGCTTCAACATCATCAAAATGGCCAGCTGCTCGGTGGTAGCTCCCAATTCTTTACGAAGGACAAAAGGTAGCAAAGTATACACTGTCATGAGGGGTTCAGATAGGACACCTGTCCAAATTACTGCGGCCCGTGTTGTCTTTGATGCGTGGTCAGCGTTATGCACTTTTTACACCTTACGGAAATAAACTATCGTTTAGATGAAGGAAAACCCTTGATTTCTCAGAAGATAGCTGCTATCTTCACACATTCTTTTTCGGGGCAATAGCTCAGTTGGTTAGAGCAACGGACTCATAATCCGTTGGTCGGGGGTTCAAGTCCCTCTTGCCCCACTCTTTCAAAAAATATCCTAAGATTTTACCTCAAGATTGTGTCGTAAAGTAGCTTAATTGTAAAGCCAGTTCTATGAAAAGGCCGCTGATCCTATGTGCTTTAAAATTTAATTTTAATATATGTTTGTAACAGGCTAATGCACAAGCAAACAGCTAAATTCCACTTAAATCATCTAGAAATACACTTTTTTCCCTCTTTCATCTAAATTTCTCATTACGTCCCAGCCAAAAGAAGGAGCTTCTTTATGCTTAAGGAACATCCAAAAGGCGTAATTATTTTAGTAAAAGTAACTCCCAAGTCTGGAAAAAATCTCATTACCGGATGGGAAAATGATGAACTAAAGGTTCGCCTCAACGCAGTCCCTGAAAAAGGAGCTGCAAATGCGGAACTTATTAAGTTTCTTTCCAAAACTTTCAAATTGCCAAAATCCAGGATTATCTTACTTCGAGGAGATACTAGCCGCCACAAACAAATTTTACTGGAAGGATCAACGAAAAAAGAAATAGAAAAATCCCTTCCATAGAGCACGGAAGATCCTATACAAAAAAATCTTGATTGCCTAAGTTGGAGGCGATATTCAAACCCATACTAAGTCAAATTATTTTAAAATGAGAAACCCTACTTTATTTAGCTTAGCTCTCTATCTGTCAAAATATAAAGGCACACTGGCCCTTGTATTCCTCCTGTTTTGTACAACCAGTGGTTCATTAGAGGCCTCCCCTTCTGACGTAAGCCCTGAGAATTTTCCTCGACCTGTAGAAGAATACAACGATGCGCACTTCACCGACATTACAAAAATCCTTAAGAATCGAGTAGAGAAAGAACCTTTCAATCTAGTATCGGCCATTATCTTCGTCCTCGCAATTACTCACACTCTCTGTGCGAATATGATCAAAAAATTGTCTAAGCGGATGGAAGAAAGACATAATGAAAAACTTGCTGAGAAATTTATTAACGGAGAAGAAAACCTTGAGCACGATGCTCCTTTAATAAGCTTTAGTGCAGAGATCACCTACTTTCTCGGTGAAGTTGAAGTTATATTCGGCATCTGGGTCATTCCCCTAACTGTGGCTATTTTCACTTTTTTTGACTGGGATACAGCTGTTTCCTATCTTAACAACACAAGCTTTACAGAACCCATGTTTGTCATTGTAATTATGACTTTAGCAGAAACCAGGCCCATCCTTCAATTAGTTGAAAGTTCTCTTAGAATTGTTGCACGATTAGGAAAAAACACTGCAGCCGCCTGGTGGTTTACACTCCTTACTATCACCCCACTTCTAGGCTCATTAATTACAGAACCCGCAGCAATGACCATCGCATCGTTTCTTTTGCTTAAGCAATTTTACAAATATAAGCCAAGTACTACCTTTGCCTATGCTACTCTAGGCCTTTTATTTGTTAATATTTCGGTTGGTGGTGTTTTGACAAATTTTGCGGCTCCTCCGGTCCTAATGGTTGCTAGAGCCTGGGGCTGGGGCAGTATGTTCATGCTCACAAACTTTGGATGGAAGTCCGTCATTGGAATTTTTACTTCCACCCTACTGTATTTCTGGATATTCCATAAAGAGTTCGCAGGCTTAGAAAAAGTAAAAATAGAAATAGAAGAAGAAAAAGATATAGAGAGAAAAACTCCTATTCCTATTGGAATTACCATAATCCACGTTCTTTTACTCTTATGGGTAGTTATAAACGCTCACCATCCAGTAATATTTATTGGATCCTTTTTCTTGTTTATCGGTTTCCACCAAGCCACCCGCCCTCATCAAGCAAACATACAATTAAAAAACCCTCTTCTCGTTGGGTTTTTCCTTGCCGGTCTAATGATCCATGGAGGTTTACAGAAGTGGTGGATCTCACCAACCTTATCCATGTTAGGTGAAGAATCTTTGATGGGTGCAGCGATAGTACTGACAGCCGTTAATGACAACGCCATTATTACCTATCTGGCCACTTTAGTACCTGATTTTTCAGATACCCTGAAATATGCTGTCGTTGCGGGAGCAGTAACCGGTGGAGGTCTTACAGTCATTGCGAATGCTCCCAATCCAGTTGGACAGCTTGTTCTGAGAGGAAGTTTTGGAGGAAGTATTTCACCAGGAGGATTGCTACTAGGTGCTCTCATTCCCACTTTAATTATGGCAGCAGCATTTTTGCTGCTGTAGTAGAACATCAGAAATTTGCTGTTGGGAGGAGATCCGCCCCACACTCCAAGGAGTGTGCTTACTCCCATAATTAAATTAGGAAAGAAATACCAAGTTGTCTGAATTAATAATCTTTGCCCCCTTTCGCTCCATAATCTCCAGAGCTTTCTGTACATCACCCTGATTAAGGTCTACACCCCGACAAGCATCTAAGACAAGTGTTGTTTTAAACCCAAGATCCAGTGCATCAAGGACAGTAAATTTTACGCAATAGTCTGTTGCCAACCCAACTACAACTACTTCTGTAATACCTTGCTCTTTAAGATAGTCACCAAGTCCCGTATCTTTTTTCTTAGCATTATCAAAAAATCCACTGTAGCTGTCTGACTTGACATCTTGCCCCTTTTGAAATACTTTGCGAATTTTCGATATTTCCAAATCCGGGTGAAATTCCGCACCTTTACTACCTTGAACACAGTGTGTAGGCCACAATATTTGATCGAGTCCTTCGAGCTCTATCACCTCTCCATTTTTTTTCTTATGAGTGGCTGCGAAGCTTCCATGATTTGAGGGGTGCCAGTCCTGAGTTGCCACAACGAAATCAAACTTTTTCTGAAGTTCGTTAATCAATGATATAACTTCATCTCCTTCTGCAACAGCAAGTGCTCCTCCGGGGGTAAAATCATTCTGCACATCAATTATAAGAAGCGCTGTCATATTATCTTTCCCGGTTCTTCATTTTTCGAATTGTGATTCAAGCTACGTACTTTTTTAATAAGGTCTATTTTCATTTCATAGAACGCCTCGTCAAAGCCAACAACATATTGGTGAGGGTTAATAAAACGCTTAACACCAGAATGAAACCTAGCTAACTCGTCCTGAACTTTTTCTCTTATCTCTCCTAATTCGGGCAATTTATATACTCGTTTACCTTCCCTAAAAATAGGACAAAGTAAATCTTCATATTCCATTTCATGAGGTAGATTTTTCATCCTTGTAGCATCAAGAGGATCAATAATTGTACGGGTTTTTGATAGGCCTGTGGGCACATCGTAAAGGACGTCGGCTCGATTTTCTCCATCCATAGAATAGCGTCTTACCTGTAAAATTCCCGGGTTAGATACTTTTACCATTTGTTCTGAGAGTTTTAATTTATATTTCCACTCACCTCCTGGATCTCTTACTGCAGAAAGCTTATACACACCGTCTAAAGCAGGATTATCCCGAGCAGTAACTAAATTTGTTCCCACCCCCCAAATAGAAATTTGGGCCCCTTGGCTTTTCAAATCACTAATGATTGTTTCATCAAGTTCATTACTAGCTACAATTGCAGTATCATGGAAACCAGCTTCGTCAAGCAGCTTTCTACACTCTACACTAAGGTAGGCAAGATCACCTGAATCAAGGCGTATTCCCAAAAGTTTTTTGCCTGATTCTTTAAGTTTTTTGCCAACTTTGATTACTTTTTTTACAGCTTCAAGAGTGTTGTAAGTATCCACCAAAAAAACACAATTGTTAGGCAGACTTCTGGCATATGCCTCAAAAGATTCGAGCTCATCATCAAAGATCATCACCCAGCTATGAGCATGAGTCCCCTTCACGGGGATTCCATAGATTTTTCCAGCCAAAGCATTCGATGTACCTGAACAACCTCCGATAAAGGCCGACCTACTAGCAGTCATTGCTCCGTCCATTCCTTGAGCCCGCCGGAGACCAAACTCCAAAACCTCATCCCCCTTTGCTGCCAGACATATCCGCGCAGATTTTGTCGCTATCAGAGAGGCAAAATTAATATGATTCAAAATAGCGCTTTCCAGAATCTGACACTGAATAATAGACCCCTGTATACGCAGCAATGGTTCATGAGGAAATACAACCGTCCCTTCGGGAACAGCATCCACATCGCAAGTAAAAGTCATCTGCAACAGATACTCTAGAAATTTTCTTTCAAAAAGAGGAGTTCCATCACTACCTACTAGTGTTTCAAGGTAGGAAATATCCGAGGAGTCGAAATGAAAGTTCTCGAGGTAATGTACTAACTCTTCAAGACCTGCAGCAATGGTAAAACCGCCACCAAAGGGGGGCCTTCTAAAAAATAGATGGAAAACTGTTTCTTTATCCTGTAGTCCTTCTTTCCAATAACCATATGACATTGTTAATTCATATAAGTCTGTCAAGAGAGCTAGAGAAGAGGTTTTTAAAAAAGACTTCACTTTTTGCCTTCTCCCACATTTTCATTACTTTCCGGGACTTCTTGTTTTACAAGTGACATCTTTTTTGCTTTCAGATTCTCTACTTTTCGCTTGAGATTCGCTACAACTTCTTCTTCACGATGTGCCTGAGATCTCTTTCGGCGTGAAGAACTAAAATCCGTATACTCCAAACGATCAGACTCACGGTGTGTTCGCTTTATCCAAAGTAATTTTCTTTCTATCTCTTTTTCCAAATTTTCAATTTCTTCATTAATTTGCTTCATCATCTCTTCAATTGGGACTTGATCGTTTATATTAATGGTTTCATTTTCCATATGTTTAGAACCATCAGTCAGCATATGAGCGTGAATCGGTGAGAATAGTCCAAAGAAAATGGATAGAAATACAAGTTTCATGATCTGATTATTCATTTTTCTCCTGTCGAAATTTGAGTTTTTCAATAATTTATGTAATATCCAATGATAGTGTAGTCCACCTAAGAGCTTCTTTTGTTGCCATAACAACAGATCCAAAAGCATCGTTAATGTAGGAAGATGGTGTAGAAGCCAGAGCTTTAATTCCATGATTAAAAACCTCTTCATACCCCTCTCCTATGGTCCCTACAATAGCTACCACAGGAATACCTCTCTCCTCTGATCTTTTTGCAACACCCATAGGAGCTTTAAAATATGCCGTTTGATTATCAATACACCCCTCTCCAGTAATGACTAAATCTGCATTATCCAGCTTGCTGTTAAATCCAATACTATTCAAGACCACCTCTATACCAGATTTTAATTCCCCTTTGAGAAAAGCATGGCAACCCCCTCCAAGACCCCCACCAGCTCCAGTCCAAGGCTTCCCATCAATGAGCACCCCTAAATCTCTTTTAATGACTTCTGAGTAATGAATCAAAGAGGTCTCTAATTTTTTAATCATTTCCTTCGTTGCACCCTTTTGAGCTCCAAAAATTGCTGTTGCTCCTTCCTTTCCTGTGAGAGGGATCTGTACATCACAAGCTATAAGAAATTCCGATTCTTCAACTCGTGGATCAAAGTTAGACATATCAATGGTGGCGAGATCCAAAAGAGCCTCTCCACCTAAGGACAAATCTTTTCCCATGCCATCTAAAAAACGAGCCCCCAACGCTTGAGCCATCCCTCCCCCCCCATCATTAGTAGAGGTCCCCCCTATTCCAATGATAAATTTTCGACACCCTTCATCCAAGGCAGCTTGAATCATCTCTCCCAAAGCAAAAGAACTTGTCAGCATTGGATTTCTTGTCTTTACTGGTACAAGGGCTATTCCGATAGAGTTCGCAGATTCAATAATTGCCAACTTACCGCCTTCACTAAGCCCCCAGGAAGAAGAAAGTTTACCTCCTCTTGGTCCACTTACGAAAAGATTTTTTCTTTCGCCTCCAAGGCTGTTTAGTAAGACCTCCAAGGTACCATCCCCTCCATCAGCAACAGGAGAGATAATAATCTCTGCTTTGGGAATAGATAAGCGCACTCCTGCTTCAATTGCGTGTGCTACTTCCAACGCCGATAGGGTTTCTTTAAAACTTTGAGGAGCTATTACTATTTTCATCCATTACTCTTTATTTCTGTAAGGGCCTGTTCAAAAAACCTAAAGTCATGATCAGAAAATACTATGAAACGTACTTCTTTAATATTAAAATTGCTCTGTACAAACTCTCGAATTGCCTCAATTGCCACAAGTACAGCCTGCTCCATAGGGTAAGCATAGACCCCAGTACTAATCGAAGGAAACGCAATAGACTTAGCTCCATGCTGATCTGCCAGCCTCAAACTATTCACATACGCCCTGCGCAATATTTCAGCCTCCCCCCTTTGACCTCCTTGCCAAACAGGCCCAACAGTGTGAACAACATTCTTTGCCCGCATCTCCCCAGCTGTAGTTATAACGGCCTCCCCTGAGGGACATTTCAGTTTTTCCAAAAAACATAATCTTCATCTCATTTTAAATTTGCTGCCGAATCAGGTATACATGGATAAAAGAAATTTAATCGAATCACAATAAGTTTTTTAGCAATTACCCGTGAATAGTCCTTGGTTAATTTCACTGCAGAACTTATTATTCTTTAAGCTCAGTTTCGCAAAACCTGAGCGAACAGATATGATGTGAGTTTACTTGGGAGTATTCAAATAATGCGGTGTATCATTACTTTACTTATTACCTTGCTCCATCTTCTTTCTCCCACTTTTCTCTGTGCATCCCAGGAAATGTTTTTAAAAAATAATTTCAGCAAAGCAAGGCCTGGCGATTATATCGTCACAATGTTTAACAAGTCTTTTACAGTATTACACATTTTCTCTAAGGAAGATGACTCTTTAATCATTGAAGAAGTTACCGTTCCTGTTCATAAATTCCCTAAGGGCAGACCCTCTTCTTGGAACCATTGGTACAAAGAAGGAGCTGAGCATCACACATCTTGGGTTATGTACGATGTGGACCTTTCCAGTGCAAAAATCCGCGAGTATTATTCTTTTTCTCGCAAAGGCTGGTTGGAACTTAATGACACGGACAGTATCTTTTCGACACTTCTCTCTTTACCTTTTGAACTTGTAGAAAAAAAGAATCGCCGAAAGCAAGGTCCTCCACCAGCTCCAGGAGACTTAGATCGACGTTCCATATGGAACCCTCGAATGATTGTCAATGGCGGCAAGATAGACAACGTACTCTTTAATGCCTGGAAGACACGGTGGCCTAAAGACGGTAGTGACTTAGCTGGTAAGCTCATTCAAATTTACCTTCCCGAAGAAAGTAATATTTATCCCAGCTACTATCCCTATTGGCTTCAAGTACAAGATACCCTTGGAATAGCAAAAGTACGAGTCGTTGATTCAGGAAACAATCTAAAATCGCCCATGAAAGCGCTGCCTCGTAGGCCACCTGAAATATTGAATCATGGCGAATATACAGACGAAGGATTACGAATTACCTTTAAGTCTCCGGCATATTATAAGGAATTTATCCTGCTCGCTTTGCCAGACAAAAATCTATATAAGCATCCTATCCCTTTAAAATGCGAAACTATAAGAGAGAAAAGGAACTCCTCGGCAGCAGTTTTTACAAGCTTTGAAGAATTAGAAAGTAAGCTAGCAAAGCATGAGTATTATCGATTCCTAATAATACCTAAGGAATATGACGAGGTCTGGGTAGAAACCAGCAAATCCTTAATTTGGCCCCCACCCACTAGATAATCTGTTTTTTATAAACATCGAACTGGCAATCTTATCTGAAAAATCAGCTTTAAAACCTCCAAAACTAACAAATTG
>JBLFWS010000001.1:0-110516 GCA_047611865.1 Chlamydiales bacterium | reverse complement strand
TTGTTGAGGGATGCACTCCAAGCTCCTTAGCAATTATGGAAACAGAATCACCTCTTTTCTTTAAGGTATAAAGCTGGCATCTTTGGTCTCTGGTCAGATGATGGTAGTCTTCGGGCATAATTTCTCCGTAGAATATTTTGTAGTAAAAATTACTATAGAGGTCTTAGCCATGTCTGGCCATTTTTCTTTAGACTATTTGTCGCACTTCACGGTTGAAAGGGCGCATTATAAACGAGAAAAATGAGTGTTTTTAACATAAAAGGAGTTACTATTTAAGTAAGTTTTTATAATATTCCCCATGATTTTAGCTATTTCTTAAAAATCCAAATACTGAGAAAAACTACCGTGAAAAATATTTATGTGATGGAACCAACACTACCTGAGTATTCTGAGCTTGAAGAAAGCTTTCGAGATATCATCTCAGGGAAAATGCTTTCTAATTTTGCAAAATACGCTTCACTGTTAGAGCTGAATTTAGAAAAATATCTCCATGCTGATAAAGTATACACTTTTCCAAATGCAACTACCGCTCTAATTGCAGCCATAAATGTACTCGACCTTCAAGGAGAGATTATTCTACCAAGTTTTACCTTTTCAGCCACAGGACACGCCGTCGTCTGGAATAATCTCACTCCCATATTTGCAGATATTGACCCCGAAACATTCAATATTGATCCCGAAGATGTACAAAGAAAAATTACAAAAAATACTTCTGCAATTTTAGCCGTCAATATCTTCGGAAACCCCGTAGACATTAAATCTCTTCATCACATTGCTAAAGTCCACAAACTGAAGCTTATTTTCGATTCTTCACACGCCCTCGGTTCCAAATATAACAATCTCCCCTTAGGAACCTTTGCCGATCTTGAATGTTTTTCACTTTCAGGAACAAAAGTCATCACAGGAGCTGAAGGTGGCTTTATAAGCTCTAATAAGAGCGAAATCATGAAAAAGATCGCCCTTTTTAGGAACTATGGAGCAAACGAAGACTATAACTGTCAGTATTTTGGCCTAAATGGAAAGTTGTCCGAATTTCACGCTGCACTAGCTTTACAAGGCTTACCCTCATTAAATGACTACCTTACTCAAAGAAATATAGCCTCCCAACACTACAGAAAATATCTCGAGGTGCTCCCAGGAATAAAATTTCAAAAAATTACAGAAAATTCCGTGAGTGCCTATAAGGACTTGGCAATCCTCATCGATGAAAAACAATTTGGTTGTAATCGTGACCACCTAGCTCAAGAATTAAAAAAAGAATGCATCTACACAAAAAAATATTTCTATCCTCCCCTACACGAAATGCACGTCTATTTAAAAAAATATGGTCCTCAATTTAACCTAAACCACACAGAATCTGTTTCACGAAAAATTCTTTGTCTCCCCATTTTTTCTCACATAACTGAAGAAATCATCAAAAAAATCTGCAAGATCATATCTAAAGTTCATCAATCCTTTCTACCCGTAACTATTTCCAATAACTTTTCGAGTGAATGAGTAATTTGACATCTACTTAACTTATTACTTCACTCCATCTTCAAAAGGAACAGGGATAGCTTCATTATACCTGCGGATAAGATCTTCGCCTCATTTTCAGGGTCTACTCAAAAATCTTAACCTCGTGAATAAAATTATCCTGTATGATTGCAATCTTTTCGCTATATAAATTAATATCTTTTTTCTCGAATTTATAACTCTTGGTGCAATATGGTCTGGGTAAAAAAAGGAAAGGTTTTTGACCCTCGTGATTATGATTGGACTGGCACACACGCACAGGTTCCAACTGTATTAGTAAAAAAAGACCGCCTCAGAGTGTACTACACAGACAGAGATGAAAAGGGGAAAAGCTATACAACTTATGTTGACCTAAGTAAAGAAAACCCCAAAGATATTCTCTACTGCCACAAGAAAGCTGTTCTATCCAAAGGAAAACCAGGAACTTTCGATGATGAAGGCGCAATGAGCGGTTTTGTTAGAGAACGTGATGGTGAAGTACATCTTTACTATAATGGATGGAATCTACGCGAAACCATTCCTTACCACAATTCAATCGGCCTAGCCATTAGTAAAGATGGAGGGCACACTTTTAAACGAGCATTTGAAGGGCCTCTTCTAGACCGCACCCCCCTTGAGCCCTATCTCGCAGTAACACCATGGGTGTTAAAAGACCATAATATTTGGCATGTGTGGTATGTCTCAGGCCTTTCCTGGGAGTGGATAAATCAAAAATACGAACCCATCTACAGTATCAAATATGCCTACTCTGATGACGGCCTACATTGGAACAGACCAAATATCGACTGTATCCCTCGAAAAAGCGAATCAGAAGTATTTTCGCACCCTACAGTAATCAAAAAAAATGACAAGTTCCATATGTGGTTTTCTTACCGAGAATGCCACGATTACCGAGATGGTAAAGGAAGCTATCAAATGGGCTATGCTGAATCCGAAGATGGCAAGGCCTGGAACAGAACAGATGAAGTACCCGGATTCGAAAAATCCAAAGAAGGATGGGACTCAACAATGATTAGCTATCCCTATGCGGTAGAATTAAATGATAGACTACACATGTTTTATAATGGTAACGGATTCGGTCAAACAGGCTTCGGTTACGCCGTCTGGGAAAATTAACTTAACTTTACCTGGCAAACAAAAATGTAATCGTACAATGCCACTCCTGTTTCTCTAGGAAAGCTAAAATCTTAGAGCGCCATTTAGCTTACCAAAATCTTAGCTTTTTTGGATTCTCTCTCTAAATATTTACATAATCGGTCAATATTAAGCTCACTTACCTCACAAAGCTGTCCCTTGACCATTGATTGATCCGGGATGTTTTTACTAATTACAGCTCCCTGTCCGATCCAGCACTCCTTGCCAATTTTCAGGTTATTACCAACAGCTGTATTCACACCAATAAAAGTGTTCCTACCTACTTCACAAAACCCAGAAATTACAACATGCGATGTAATGAAAACATTATCTTCAATCACAGTGTCATGACCTATATGATTTCCACTCCACAGGATTACGTTGTTCCCAATTTTGACGAATGGCTGAACTGTGTTGTCTTCAAAAATAAAGCAATTCTCACCAATTTCTGTATTATGCCAAGTAAAGCAACGAGAACTGACATAGCTAGGTAAAAGATACCCTTTACCTGAAGCTTGCTCACATATACGCGCTCGTAATCGGTTTATCTCTCCATAAACTACCGCTACATGCATATCGAATTCGTTAGGAGGATATACTCCCTCTACCCTTTCAAAAGCTACAACTGGCAATCCACAAAATTCTTCAACTTCAATATAGTCTTCGTTGACTGTGAATGCAGATACTTCATAATCTGAATCATGTGTAAAGTACTCATAAACAATACGGCTATAAGCCGAAGTTCCAAAAATCACCAATTTCTTTGTCATGGCTTCCCCTTTCCACACATTAAATAGATGCTTGCTCACTGCTCACCGTCGTTTCCGAAAGATAGGCCTTAACTTGAGAAATTATTCCATTTTTATTCATCTTCTTCAGCCAATTTAGTATTAAAACTTTGCTGACGTCCTATTCCGCTTTCAGTTTTCGTCTAAGTTCTATTTAGCTGCCTACTGGCCCGAAGTCATCAACTCTATAATTTGGTCAGTATCTTCCAACATTTCCATTTCTACAATCTTATTTCTCGCATTTACCGTGAGTTCATAAGTCTTTCTTGGATTATCTAAATACGGTGAAAGAACCTCTGCAATATCATTCTTCTTGAGATCATACTTGATAAAGTCCTCTCCACCCTGAAACACATTATCGACAAAATTATTTCCATGAGAGGCAAAAGCTGTCTGTGTCAAAATAGCGTTATACGCCCGGTTATGAAGGCTGCTAGGACCACATTCGAAATTAATAATAATCTGCGATTTTTTTATGAGATTGTAAAATTCATCAAGGGGAACGCAAGGAATAAAGACTGCATTTTTAAATTTCTCATAAAATTTCGGAGGGTAATCTTGCCCAAGAAAAACAATTTTTGCATCCTTTGGTAAATTAAAAAGAACATCTAAACGGCGATGATATTTTATATATCTCAGCACCATCCCTGTAAAAAAAAGAGCTAGATTATAATCTGCCCTGGCGTTTCCTTTTCTAAATAGGTATTCAATACCTTTGTGAGGAGACATGTATGGGTTTTTTACTAAAAGATTAAGAGCTGAGTAGAACATTTTTTTTAGCTGAGGTTTCCCGATACAGTCAATTGCCTTTTGCGGATTCGTTCCAATACCGCAGGGTATTAAAAGAGGGATCTCTTTCTTTTGAAAAGAACTAAAACTCTCATCACAATTTTCATAGCACTCACGAGAATTTAAACGAGCACTCTTGTGGTAAATTTTGATATCAGAAGAAAAAAAGCGCTGCCAGCATGCAATAAAATCCGGCTCTCCACAAATCAGCCACAGCCGATTTAGATTCACACCATCAAGGAGATCCTTATTTATATACTCTTTTAAAGTCGGGTGATCAAATAGCCAGATCGCGATAGGGATTCCCGATGCTAGAACGAAATCTCGTATTTTAGTCTCAATAGAAAATAAGTGTAGATTCATAGAAATAATAGCAGCTATTTCTTCCCTTTTCTCCCTAACATCCCTATAGAGAAATTTACCTACTTCTTCAGCGTCCAGAAAATTAACGGGAACTATATTCCACCTTTCCTCTCCCCAACCCTCTTTTATTCCTTTTATATAAAGAGCATCATGATCATGACCTGAATCAATAATATATACTGTACGCTTTTTCATCGAATAACCTTATCCCATTAAGGACATTTATAAACTATACCCTCTTATTAGACTAAATCATATTCTTTTAACAGGTCAATACTCTTCTTCTTATCATTAAACATTATAAGATCAATAACAGACAAGTTTGGAACAAAATCATTTAAGTACTGCTGATAAAAAAAATCTCTCGTCTTTAGGAAGTTCAAGCTAATTTGATTAGATAAAAATTCCTTCTTTGAATACAGCTCTTGTCCATTAATCGGATTGATATACTCGTCCGCCTGTTCTTTTTGACATATATCCAGAATCCTTTCTGAAGCACTAAGATGGGTATTTTTATAGCTCTCAGAAGACACTTTCAATTCCGTAGAAATCTCAAGGTAAATCATTATAGATCGAATACTAGAAAGAGCATATCCAACGATCGTCTCATGATCTTGAGAAAGTACATATGACACGATCTCAAATACATCTTGAAATTGCGGTGCTTTTCTATACTGCCCCTCTAATTTCTTAAGGAATTTTTTCTTCCAGTGAGAATCCTCTACAACAAAACTCTCATTGATTAGCCGATTCTGGCTAAGATCAATGAGAGGTATGCTAAAAAAATTAGGGCTAGCATTTACTAGAATTCTGTTCCTGTTAATCCACGATCTCTTCCGAAAAGTAACATCGTCATACAGTACAAAAAGATCTACAGCTTGGATCAATTGAAAGTATCCAATATAAGGAAAAAAATAAGGTTGCCAAATTCCAAGCTTAATCTGTTTATCCATAGGGGCAAGCGTTCGTAATTTCATATGGCGTTGTTGCATAAAACATGCGTCTACAAGAGGCTTATGATTAACATTTTACCACCGAGATCACAGAGGGCACAGAGGGCACAGAGAAAATAAAAAATCACAGATCGGTTGATAGCATATTCTGAGAGACTTTATGCATTTTTCTATCTCTCTGTGCTCTCGGTGGTTAAATAAATGATTGTAAACGTATTAAATTATGCAACAACGCCGTTTCATACACGACCTAAGCGGTATACCCGACTAGGTCACAAACTTTAACCTTGCTAGCAAGTCCGATATAAGTAGAATTTTACTCTAAAGCAGCTGTAGTGTCCAGAAAAATGAAGTGTCATAATAAGATGATCGCATACTGAAACGACTTCAAGAATTGGGATTTTGGCCCCGCGTTTTTTGTCTATTGAATCGCATAAACCGCTTCATACCATGGCTTTGTAGGTAAAATTTATGCGTTTTAACAGACGGATAAAGATCGGCTCCAAAACCAATTCTTGAAATCGTTTCGGTATAAAATACAGACATTATAAAATCTTCATCCTTAATTACCTCAAAACTCTTTCTCCAACCCCCGATACTCTCTGTGGACACTTTTGCAATACAGCCTCTATAACTCGATTACTAGCAAAAATCTTTAGTTTTTTTCTGGCACGTGTAACAGCTGTATACAAAACCTCCCTTCCAAAGATCTCTGACCCTTCTGGCATAAGTAAAAGTACTGTGTCAAATTCACTACCCTGACTTTTATGGACAGATAAACAATACGCATATTCATAACTGGGTAGTAAAATCTCAGGAAATCGTCTTACCTGTAAACTTTCATCATAGTAAGGCTGATTCGGACTCTTACCATGAAAAATTGCAAAGTCTCCTTGCTCATTTTCAGAATCCCCCTCTCCTTTATCCAGTCGTCTAAAAAGAACTCCAACCTCTCCATTATAAAGCTCCATACGATAATGATTACTGACAATCATTATTGGGGCAATAAACCATTCTCCATAGCGGGACAACTTCATAAAATGTTCGAGAAGTTCTTTATTGATTTTATCTACCCCCAAAGGACCCTTACGCAAGGGTGAAAGAATACGAAATTTCTGGAACATCTCAATGATTTCCCCTGGATTCTGAGAAGAATCAATATATGAGGGGTAGTTTTGCTTAGCCTCTTCTAGTACAAGAGATGTGTCCATTGTTTCTTTTTTCCCACTTATCAACCTTTGTATTGGAGAGTCCTTCGTAGCTTCCGAAAGAACTTCCAGCACCTCATCACTCTTCCCATGATTTACCAAGTGAGAAAAATTCACGATTTCTTTCAAATCAGATCGCATACACTGCTTCAATTCTACCATATTCCCCGCATACCTCTCTGACTCCCTAAATAACTTTGTTAGGTCAGCGAACAAACTACCGGATTCTACGGGAGGTAACTGATCCTTATCACCTAACAACACTAGCCTGGCTCCATTCTTGACTGCTGACAAAAGTTGAGACATTAAGCGCACATCAATCATCGAACTTTCATCCACCAGAATAAAATCTGCTGATAAAGGGTTGTTAGCATCAAAGACTTTCCCATTTCCCCTTCGTGAAATTCCCAAAAATGAATGCAGAGTTTTAGAGCTTAATTCCAAGGTAGAGTCAAAACCTTCTAAAACTTTTGTCAAACTAGCCTGGAGGTTAGCGGCAGCTTTTCCTGTCGGTGAAGCCAGGGCAACTTCAAATTTTTTCTGTTCTCCGTGGAACAAAGATTCTATAACAATTCTAATCAGATATCCTGCCGTATACGTTTTTCCCGTTCCCGGACCACCAGTAATAATCGTAAAACGATTGCGGCAGGCACACTCTATAGCATGAGCTTGCTCTGGTAGCAGCTTCCCCTGCTCTACCAAAATACCCACCTTGTCTTTAACCAAGTCATCCCTAAGATTAAATGACGGTTCTGTAGATACTAATTTCTGAAAATGCTCCAAAAACAACGATTCATAAGCCCAATGCCTTTGTAAATAAAACAAATTCCCGAAGCGACAAATAGGTACAAGTGGTGGTGTTGAAGAACTTTCTACATTCTGAATTAAAGAATTTGGAAAAGTTTTACTGCCCTCCCTTACATCCAGTTTAATCTTACACATCTCCTCTAAGGAAGGAAAAATCTCTTTCTTATCTAATGATTGATTGAATGGAGCAAGCCATGACAACTCCGGATCAGGAAATATTCCTTCTGAGTCAATTTTAACGCAAAGATGCCCCTCTCGAGCTGATACAAGAAGGTGGCACAAGAAAGCGACATTACTCTCATTTACACCGGACAAACTCTTCAACAACCTCTCTGCAAAGGCAAAATCAACAAACTGAAGTCGCCCACTAGACAACAACTTCTCAATAATTGGCCAAGAACACTTACTATTGTTCTCCATGGGTGAAATAAAGGTCTTTTCCCTTTCATAAAATAATGCTTTCGCAAGTCCCAACATCTAATATACCCTTTCCCTTTCTGGTGACAAACAATGATATACCCCATATAAGTTACCTCTCTCCATATCAACTCCTCGAAGAAAAAGATAAAAAACTCCGCCAAAGCATTCCTCAAAAGGACGACTTTCTACAAGCTTTAGGTAACGTCTCAAAGCTGACGAATAAATTTTTGCCTGCAATAAATACTGATGCTCTTCCATTGCCTCTTCAAGACTTTCTGCATTGTAGGAGTCTGTCGTTGATCCTAACCAGTTTGACTTCCAGTCAAGGATGTAGTACTTAGTTTGATGTTGAAATACTAAATCTATAAAGCCCTTTACGAAACCCCCTGAAGATTGAATCCCTTCTTCTCGCAAGCTATTAACCGAAGAGGCAAAGAGAAACTCCATCTCTTTGAATATATTTTCCACACTCACATCTGCAAGACAAAAAGAATCTTTTCCGGTCCACAGCGCCGTCTTTAGAACCTTAAAAACCATCTCAGAAATAGCCTGTTCCCAGTCCATCATTTCATGACCCACAAGCATAGGTCTTATTAGAGGAGCAAGTAAGTCAGGACCAGTTAAAGAACTCACCTTCTCAAACGAAAGTTTCTCAAAAATTTCATGGAGCTTAACGCCAGTATCACTACCCGCAGGCAAGTTATGAATGGTTTTATTTTCCTCATCCCAATTAGTAGGGGCCCCTACTCTTCTAGATTTTTTTTCAGTAAATGTCATGAGGCTAGAGAATGACTCTATATACAATGGCTCACCTGGCACCTTGAACTTTTTCGGAGGCAGTAATTCTATATTGTGAATATCAGCCTTCTCTTTTATCAAGTGGAAATTACTATCATTAAGTTTAGATACTGAAACTTGAACCCCTTCCGGAAGCTCTCTGATTTTTTCTAGCAGTATTTCAAAGCTATAGTTTTCAATCCTCACGTACAATTGAGCTTCCTCAACAGCTTCTTGGGAGAATCGCGCAAGAAAGAGCTCCACGGGAGAGGCTGAGCCGAACACTACAGGTTTATTAGCTAAATCTATTGCAACAGGAACATACAAGCGATATTTAGCCCTAGTCATCCCCACATAGAGCTGTCGCATCTTTTCCGCATCTTGTTCAGATTTGTATTCCTTATATGGCTCGCTCTCGGGATCACAAACTAATAGACAATCTCTGTCATTTCTACGAGACGGGACCAAATCTTCTTTCGGAGATGTACGTTTTGCCAAACCTAAGGCAAATACCACATCAAATTCCAAACCCTTACTCACGTGAATGGTTAAGATATTCACCGCATCACTATCATTTCTCTGACGCACCTTAATTCTATCATCCTCATTAATATCCATATTTTTTAAATCTTCGAAAAAGGCCACCATGGTCTCAACTGAAAAATGCTCATGCTTGTAATGCTCAGTAAATAACTCCGACAACTGTTGAAGATCGAGGTAAACATCCAAACCCTCCTTTGTACTTACTAATTTTTCTAAAATCGATAACCCATCACTTTCCCAGCAACTCTCCATAAAGTCCTGAAAAAAGTGAGCGAAGCCAAATGAAAGGAGGCGTTTTCTCAGAAAAAAGAACTGTGTCAACACTTTTTCCACATTCTTCCCATCATGGAAATCCTGTAGTTTGTCATGGGTCCATCCAATAATTTGTCCCCCTAAAGCAATTGCCACATCACTGTGGGAACTAGGGCAAATAACAGCCTGAATAATTTCTCTTAAGGATCCAAATGCAGAAGAATCCACGAGACTAATGCTACGCCGCGTTATAGAAGGAATCTCCCACTTGTTAAAATACGACTGAATTCTTTCAGCCTCAAAACGATCACGAACAAGTACGGCAAACTGCTCATACCTCATCGAGTCGTTCTTTTTTAAGCTCTGTATCTCCTCAGCAATGAAAGGAAAGAATAATTCCTCCTGCATTAGTTCTTTAGGCCACCTAGTCCCTCGGTCTAATTTCCCCTCTCCTACAAAAAAGTGAACAAAACCTTTGTCATCAGAAAACAACTTCTTTTCGACCCTCTCCGAAGAATTCACGGGTCCCACCTCAATTTCTTCTCCTGTTCGGGGAAGCATCATTAAACCAGGAGTCACATCCGGAGCAAACAAAGCATTCAAAGCTTCCACAAGACCAGCCTGCGAACGATAATTAGTATCTAGTGTCGCTAGACTTCCCGCTCCCATACACCGTACCGCGTCAAGATAAGTGTAAATATCCGCCCGTCGAAAACCATAAATTGACTGTTTAGGATCACCTACAAGATAAAGAGGGGCCCATGAGCCATCTTCGGAAATGAAAAGGCTTCGGAATATTTCCCATTGTATAGGGTCTGTATCTTGAAATTCGTCAATAATCGCTGCACCGTACATTTTACGAACCTCCCGAACAAGATCCTCACTTCTTACGGCCTTTTGCATCTCCTTTAAAATATCATCCGGGGTAAAGACCTCCTCTTCACGAAACACCCTCTGTAACAAAGAAGAGCAATCTCGACCCATACGACTTAAAATATCCAAATATGATGACGCTGTTTCAAGAAGAGGCAAAAGCTCTTCCCTAATTACAGGAAAAAACTCTGAGAATCTTAGTTCTTCATCGCCAGGCGGCTTTCCACTCTTTCGTAGATTGTCGGGGTGTATTTTATTTACAACAGAAATTCCCTGTCCAATTAACCTGTCAAACAAGTCTTGGTTCCATTCATTTTGATCAAATATACGAGCAAAATTACTGAAATCCTGAAGATTTTCAGGTTTAAGCTGATTCTTTCTATCACAAAGCCCCCCATGGTGAGATGCTAGAGAAATAAAGTCTTCTATTAACCCTTCTGACGTCCAAGTATAACGCTCTTTCAACTCCCGAAGCTTAGAGCGAAAAAAGTCAAATGCTCTCTCAAAATCTGGAGCGACTTCAATGTCCACCCCTTTCATCGCTATCCTGGCTAAAGCCTTAACCAATTCATCAGCATCATTTTTGTGATGCCTAAGAACAATCCTAATTTGCTCTGGACTATACGGTCCTTCACGCAGCTCTGTGCGAAAAAAATCTTTAATCACATTGAAAATTCGCGTCATTGGCATCGGATTATCTTCACTCCAGGAATCCCCCCCAATTTCATGTTCGAAGGCTTTCTCCCGCAATATCCTAAAGCAAAAAGAGTGGATAGTGAATATCTGTGCTTCATCAAATGCGAAAAGAGCCACTTCCAAGCGCTTCTTTGCAAGGCGGCCTTCCCCCTCCCCCCTTTCTATAATTCCCAAAACGTATTCAGGTGGAGCCTCCTCTAACCATCCCCTTTCCGCTAATTCCGAATTCGCCAACCATTGCCCAAGGAAAAGAACTACCTTTTCTATATTCCCCCTTACCCTGGTTTTCAACTCCTGAGTTGCAGCACGAGTAAACGTCACTACCAAAATACGGTCAATCGTTAGAGGATCGTCTTCCCCCTTCCCTTCAATCAATAAACGGACAACAACATTTTCAATTGAATAGGTCTTTCCGGTTCCCGCTGAAGCTTCTAAAAGGTGGTTCCGATAAACCTCTACTTCCCTCCCCACAGCATTAAAACTACGCATTTTTTTTCCCCCCCTTCCCTTCAACTTTTGGCATCCACTGCTTAACCAACTCACCGAAAATATGTAAGGAGTATTCTCTCCAAAGATCCAGTACTCCTTCAGACGGAACTTGCTCTCCACTAGACATCATCCATTTGAGGTAGTCGTTGTAGCTCCCCTGAAAACCATCTCCAAGACTATCTTTAACCTTTTTCTGAAGCTTGTAGGGATCTTTTTTCCATATCACCTCAAACCACTCTGGAATCATAGGAGACACATTTCTCATACATGTGAAGTAATAGTCGATTAGCAAACGCAAGACAGGGTAAGCATCATCAAAAAATGCGGTTTTCACCTTCCCATCCTTAAGAAAAAGAAGCTGTCGCTCCAAAGGTTTTTCAAAAGTAGATACCAAGGCATCATATACTACATATTGAGGCCACGCTTTCAGTATATCTTCCGGAGAATCCTTACCAAAAGCCAACAGACCCTGTGGTGTCAAAGAGGGCAGCCTTCCAACAATATGAACTTTAGTACTATCACTATATTCAATCTCTAAAGAAGGTACAATCCAGTCTCCATTAGGAAGAGAAAAAGCACTATCACAGTTTTTCCGCATTTCGACACTAAAAATAGATCTTGGATCAGCCCCCATTTTATCCATGTTTTCCTTCCAGGATTCTACATCCCTCTCCAGTCTGCGGCAAGCAACCTCCTTAAAAGCTCCCATAGGCAAACGCCCCCTTTTCTCGGCAAGCTTAAGAACTTCTTTCACAGGCCTTCGTAAAGCTTCTCTTTTCAATAGTGCATGATCTAATCCACCAAGTGTAAAATCCTCTTCGGACTTTAAGACTCCTCCTCCCTCTTTCCCCAGATAAATCCCCAAATTCTTATTAAAAAAGAGCTTCAAAGGATTCGAAACAGCTCCAGCGAGGTCTTTTACATCAATCGTCAATTCACTTTGAAGGTCGCCAATAGCCGTGAGGGCAGAGACCTTTTCAGAGAACAGCTCAGGAACAAAACCCTTCTCCCTCTTCTCTTTTACTTTGTATAACGACTTGGCTACTTGAAAATACTTGGATGAATGACTTCTAAGAGTCGAATTACTCTCACAAAAATATGCGCTATTAAAAGGCAGTTGTGGATGTTTTATCACAGATAAATCCGAAGGCTTTTTGTCAGCCATCTCAAAAGTAGCATCAAGATAATTCAATAACTCCGTCACCACCAAAGAGGGGGAAATCTCCCTAGAGTCACCTTGAGCCATTCCCACCTGACTCATAATAAAGTATTCTCCTGAAGAAAGAATAGATTCCAGAAACAAGTAACGATCTTCATCAGAACTACGAGGAATATAATCCGCCTCTGATCTACCAGTCATCAAATTCAAGACATGAGGGCTCTGCACCCGAGGAAATTTTCCGTCCTCCATTCCCATCAAACATATAACTCGCGCAGGTATAGCCCTTAGTGATTTTAATCCCCCAAAACAAACTGATTCAATATGCCCCTCTTGCCATCTTGACTTTTCCTTCTTCAAAGACATATCCAAGCGACGAAAAACTGAAAGAAATGTATATTTCTCTCCCTTAATAGCATCTGAAACCCCTGACAACGATTTTAGGTTACGCAAAAGTATATCATAGTGAGCCTGTTCACTAGCCTTTCCCAAAGCTACTGAAAAATATGCATCAAGAATACATGTCAAGTAACTCGACCATTCCTCCAAAGTCAATGCTGTTTCATCAGACAACACAGTCAAATCATCACGAAGTGAATCGAGGAGCTGAATCATCTTACCTAATAGCTCAGACTGGCTAAAATCTATATTTTGACACGGAATATCTCGAAGAAAATCTCCACATAAATACTCTTCATCATCAATTACCATGGAAAGGCCCATTAACAACTGCCCTATTCCGTGATCCCACGTCGCAACTGAAGACTTTTCCACCATTTCATTTTGACAATAGTCTTTACTAAGTACTTCCTCTCGATGTGCATGATCAAGCCCCCAACGAATCCCCGTATCCTTTACCCAATATCTCATTAACTGAACATCATCTGCTGAAAGACCATGCCGATATTGAAACGCCGGATGTTCGAAAACCTGAAAAATTGAAGCCACATCCCACCTACCCTCTGCAAGAGAAAGTAAGGAAAGAAATCCTTGAGCAATAGAACTTTTTGCAAGAAAGGGGAAGTCAATAATTCTGTAATCCAGCTGACTATTCTCATGACCAAAAATTGCTCGAACTACCGACTCATACTCCCCCACATCCGGAAGTACCACTAGAATATCACTAGCTTTTATGGGTTCATCATCATTAACATGATTGGAAATAATCCCCATTATCACATCATAAATCGCCTGTACCTCTCTAAGCCTCGAACAGGCCACATGAATCTGTATCGACTCATCATATGACTCCAAAAAAACTCTCTCCGATGACAGAGGATTCCTCAGGAGCATCATATCAGCTTTAATAAAATCCAATACACTACGCTTACCTGCCTTATCCCTTACAACGATATCCTCATATAATAACTCTTCATACTGACCGACATCTTCAAGACCAGAGGGAAGAAAATACTGTTCGAAGGTCTGGGCTTCACCATCTTCTAATAGAAGAAAAAATTCTCTGCCAAGACGGCCAAGATTTGCCAGTAAGGGATTACGGTCTCTCAAAAAATCTTCAAGATCTTCTTGAAGAGCATCCCGCACTCCTTTCCTTTTCCATAAGGATTGAATATATCGACTCTCTGAATCGGATAGAAGGTCCGTCCAAAACAACTGACAAGGTGATAAAACATAATAAAATACAGAGGTAATTCCGCTAAGCTTACGAAAAAATTCATGCTGAACTTTTGGAAAATATTCAGGGGCAAACAAGTGTACCTGAGCATTATTGGCCGTTTCTCCAGCCTCAATCTCCGCCGAAGTTTTTTTGAAAAAAGGTAAATATGCCCCCTCCTCGCCAAATAACTTTACCCAAAGCCGTTCTTGCCAAGCAAGTAAGCTCAAAATCTCCCACCCTGAAACAACCCCTTCCCCAAAGCGCTCATATTGCGAAAATAGCCTAGAAAGCCTTTCACAGAGTAGTATAAGTCTCTTTTTAACCCTTACTGTCCAAAAAACCTGCCCCCGAAATTTCAAGTAATCCATTAAAGGTTTCCATACCTCCTGCTCTTCAGGAAGCATTGTACTGAAATTAGAAAGGATCTTTATAATTTCTATTTCAAGGCGAAAGCTCAACTCCAAAATAGAAACCGCTTTAAGCCCTTCATTCGTTCCTGGTTTCAGTATCCCATTTTGTTCCAGCTTTGCATCAATATGATTTAAAAAAGATATCTCCACTCCAGCTGCCACCCCAACCTCTGGATCTTGGGCCATACGAAAAAATAACCAATGCTTTAAAAGTTGATGGGGAACCACAACAATGCGTTTCGCAAACGGCCCGACGCTTTCGTTAAATAAAAGTCGTCGAAGACGCTGGTATAAAGGCTCTAATTCATTACTGTAAAAGATGACGGGATCAGACATGAGAATTCCTGAAAAAGATTAATTTAGCCCATTGGGTTTCAAGAATAGCTCGTAATGAAATTCATCGCAGCAAAAAGCTCCCTTCATCAAACACTTTAAAACCTTGCTTTTTGCTCTATTACTAATGTACTATTACCCATCTTAAGATATATTCTAATGTCAATAATTAGCTCATTAATAATATTAAGATAGAAACCCCTCCATTCTTTTATAGGGAAAATTCTACTCTCGACACTCATATCTTCATGTGATAAAATATTTTCACTATTTCCTACCATGGGGAAACTAATATTTTGCTCGCTATTATCCCAACAGAAATACAAACGGCTTAAAACATGAAACTCCTCTCCGGAAAATTCTCAAGCTCTTTTACCTACCTCAATGCCACACAATTTCTTGGTGCATTGAACGATAATGTATTCAAATTTCTAATTATATTTTTCCTTATCGATATGCAAGGCGTTAACGAAAGCCCTCGTATCATGGCTTATGCCGGCGGAATATTCGTTATCCCCTTTCTTCTCTTCTCCACCCCCTCCGGAAAACTTGCTGACCGCTTCAGCAAACGCAACATCATCGTTTTCAGCAAAGCCCTCGAAATATTGGTAATGTCTTTAGGTGTTCTTGCTTTTTTTCTCGGTAGCTCTGTAGGTGCCTACTCCATCCTTTTTCTTATGGCTACCCAAAGTGCCATCTTCAGCCCCTCTAAATACGGCATCGTACCTGAGCTTGTAAGCTATGAACGACTCTCCCAAGCAAATGGACTACTTACCACTTTCACCTTCCTTGCCATTATCGTGGGAACCTTTCTGGCTGGCTTTCTCACCGAAGTCTCCGGAAGAAACTTCATAGTCGCATCACTCATCTGCACCCTTATCGCAATTATAGGGCTTTGGACAAGCCTCCAAATTGAATTCACTCCTCCGGCAGGAGCCAAAAAAAAATTCGACTTCTTTCTATCTGAAGTATACACAACTTTGAAAAGTGCCAGACAACATAATCGCCTCTATTGTGCCATGTGGGGATCTGCCTTTTTTCTCTTTATGGGCGCATACATGCAGCTCAATATCATTCCCTTTGCTATACAATCGCTCGAACTGACAGACGTACAAGGAAGCTACCTCTTTCTAATAACCGCGATTGGAATTGGAACAGGCTCCGCTATTGCAGGAAAGCTTTCAGGCTCACATGTAGAATTAGGTCTCGCTCCATTTGCAGGATTGGGAATGGTTATTTGTTGCTTTCTTCTCTACTTCTTTTCCACAAAACTATCCGTTGTCATCCCCGTCGTTATTTTAACAGGACTTTTTGGAGGCATCTGGGTTGTTCCTTTCGACTCATTTATTCAAGCCTTCAGTCCTGATCATGCAAGGGGGCAAATGGTCGCCGCCACCAATTTCCTCGGCTTCGTTGGTGTTCTATGTGCATCGGCTCTCATCTATATTTTGAGTGAAATTCTGCATTTACAAGCAGCGAAAGGCTTCCTCATCATGAGCTTTATCTGCCTAGGCATTACAATTGCCATTACGATGGCAACTCTGGATTTCTTTTTACGCTTTTCTTCTCACACGCTGTCTAAAATATTTTTCAATCTTAACGTTTCTGGCTACGACAATGTCCCCACCAAATCTCCCTCACTCATCCTTTGTGACCGCCCCTCCTCCTGGATTGATACATTACTTTTAACAAGCATCCAGAGACCCCCCTTGCGATTTCTCATTGAAAGCGACCGATATAAAAACATCTGGATGAAAAGATTTTTTAGACTTTTCCGAGTCGTTCTGATTCCCCCTCACTACCTCGAAGAGGAAAGAGAAAAAGTTTGTAACATCGCCAAAGCAGGCCTGGACAAAGGATTCACTGTCTGTATTTTTACAAAAGTAAACGAAGACAATAACAACGTGATGAAAAAATATATGGAAGAATTCCACGAATTCTTCGAGCACACCTCCTACTTCATCATTCCCGTCACCATTGATGAAAAACCTCTGCATCCTGAATCGGGTAAACTTATTGATTTACTAAAAGGCTTCCCTTGGTCTGTAAGCATCTCTTTTGGTCCAATTCGAAAACCCCACCACGACTAAGCCCTTATGAAATATCTCAGAACAGCATCTCTTGTAGCCATCCAAACACTTTTCCTTTTCCTGCCCTACGGGTGCCAAGTAAAAACCAGGGACACGGGATCTCTCGTAAAACAATCTGAAATTTCAGTTGAGCACAACAAAAAACAAGCGCACTTAAATATCTCTAAAGAAAAAGCCCTCGAAATCGGCAAACTTATATGGAAAAATGAATGTGGAAACAAAGTTCACAACCTAACCTTTTGGAGCCAAAATGAAAGCTTCCCCTCCCTAGGAATAGGTCACTTTATCTGGTATCCAAAAGCTTATAAAGGTCCTTTTAAAGAACGATTTCCTCAACTACTGGAATTCTTAAAAGAAGAGGGCGTCAAACTTCCACGCTGGTTAGAAACCTCTCGATATTGCCCTTGGAAAACTCGGGCTGCATTTAAAAATGAATTCCACGGCCGTAAAATGAATGAACTTCGCCAACTCCTCTACAACACAATGGACCTCCAAGCTGTGTTCATTACAAAACGTTTAGAGAAAACGCTACCACAAATTACCCAGAAACTTCCCAAAAAACAAAAAAACCACATCTCTCAAAATTTCTTCCTTGTCGCCAATGCGCCAAAAGGACTATATGCTCTTATTGACTATGTTAACTTTAAAGGAGAGGGTTACTCGGCAAAAGAAAGTTACAATAAACAGGGATGGGGCTTGCTACAGGTTCTAAATAATATGGATGACAAACTCAGTAAAGAAGATCCCGTAAAAGCCTTTGCACTTTCAGCGAAAAAAGTCCTAAAACTCCGGGTTCAAAACTCTCCCAAAGAACGCAATGAACACCGATGGTTAAAAGGATGGTTTAACAGAATAGACTCTTACACCAGTTGATTCCCCCTACTCCAGACACTTGAAATCTAGGTCGTGTATTAAAATTAAGGGATGCCTGATTTTAAGAGCATTTTGTTTTGATTTGGGACTGGTCATAACTCTCCATACTTAGACAAGCAAGTGAGTTGGGTCCGATTGAAAACAGGACCTAGGCCTCTTTGTCATGAATAAAGAAAGCTTTCCCAAACCAACCATAAGAAATATACTCTGAATAAGTAAAGCGGCAGCTATCCGTAAATACAGCAGACAATGCACCTCTTTGCCCCATCCTAAGGTTAGATCTGTTACAGTTATAGTCATCGCAATAAAGCAAAGTCCCATCCTGTAAAACATCTTTTTCTATTAGCTTTTCCAAAACATATTTCGATGACGAAAAGAGATCACAATCCAAATGAACAAGGACTGCTTTTTCATTCGTCAAGTTCTTCTCCATAGTTTTTTCAAAGTAACCCTTAACTATTGAAAAGGAATTTTTAGAAATAATATTTTCCAAAGACTCAGAAATATATTGTTCAAAACCTCTAGGAAGGCTCATCCCTCCAGTAACCCAATCACCCTTTTTATTGAGATAACATTCTGAGTCATTAGAATTAGATATTTCTGGTAAACCTTCAAATGAATCGTAGAGCCATAGCTGACCATTAAAATTACAACCCCTCATTATTCTGGCCAGAATATGAGCAGTATAACCCCTGAACGTACCAAATTCTAGGATATCACCACAAAAATCCCCAGTATAAAGTATATACTCAAAGGCTTTTGTAAAAGCCTCTTCATAAACTTGATCCATCCACTCTTTAGGGCCTAGGATCGGCACTCCCACCATTTGACGAAGAGTTTCCTCGGTAACATCTGCACTTGGCACTTCCATTAAAGATCCCTCCAGAGAATTCGATTTTTCCTTGCCGCCCTACGATAAAAAATAATAGCAAAAGCCAATATCCATAAATAACAAAATGCTAAAAATAAAGCTTTCTAAATATCCCTTTATTCCAGATCGGCTATTGCAGGGATGCGCTAAGGTAATCAGCCAAGACTTCTCTTAGGGAATTGTTAGACGTACTGGCCATATCCATTAGTTGCTCTATCTCAGACGGAACTGATGATGTCTCATCATCCACAAGCAACCATAGCATTGACATCAGCAACCAGGTAATTTCAGCATTGTCTATAAGCGATTGCTCTAAACCCTTTTCTAAAGAAATTTGAGCCTCGTCTATTTTCCGAAGCGTATCGATATTTCCAAAATAAAATAAAGTTATCTCACATATAAACCTCTGCTTTTCCTCACTCCATTCCTTCTTAGAAATATTACGACGTACTTTTAAGAAGAGTTTTGTTATCTCTTCATCAACAGTTTTCAACTCTTCAGGGTATAGTAAACTCATAACCCTTTCGGGTAAGAGGTGCTTGAGTAATTCTTCGTTGTCCCAATCTAAAAATATCGCACCATATGCTAGAGATTCCAACTCAACCCTGCTAAGGCTTAATTCAAAATCTGAGAATATATCATCCAAGCTCTCAAACACCCCATCTACGTCCTCTTCAAAGCCGTTCATGGGCTCCCAATCAGATTCAGAGGCCATACCCTCTAGCCCAATAGATACAAGCCCTGTGGAGCTTCTATGCAAGGCAAAAAGTTTTGAAGCTATCACAAGATCAGAAATTGAATGCCCAGGTACTCTTTTTAAGTCCGTTCCCAAACTAGCCAAAGCACGAAAAAACAAGATGTCTGGAGACATAATCGCAAATTTTTGCTGCTGCATTATCTTCTGCATTTCCTTCTCAAGACTTGCATCTAAAATTGATGCCTGAAGAAGCTCGTGACCTGTCTCTTCTGCACTTACATACCTAACTCTATATTCACCCTTATTCGAAGAAATAGCCTCTATCACGAGGCTTGCTCCTTCTTCAGCATCGTCTGGAAGAACCGTTGAGAGATCATAAAGAGGCACATCAACAGTATTCATATCAAAGTCTACTATAGACTTATCAAAATCCTCATTCGCACTATCCCACATGTCAATGGGTAATAAAAAAAAGAACGGATAAACCTCTTCAAACGAAAATTTCTTATAGGCTTCATCTAATAATTTTCCTTCACCATCCCAGAACTTACAATCTCCGTGACCTAAAAAACTACTGAGATACGGAATAATCCTTTGCCCGGGTATAAAGGCTCGAAGAGCCAGTTCAAAAGGATCAAGAATAACACGAAATAGTGCTCCTCGGAAAATTCTTTCCTTGGTATCCCACACTTCATCTTCAACCTGTATAAGATCAGGGTGCTGCTGCAGCCAGCGCTTCAAAGTTCGTACATCAGCTCCTGTTACTTTTTTCCTCTTGGGAAAAACGACACTGACAACGTCCCCAGTAACAAATTGACCGTCTTGCTTCTTGATAAAATTATGAATCTTGGAAACATATTTATTAATCATGCACTAAAAATACACTTTAATACTTTCTCGGTGAAGTAAAATTTACCCTGATGCAAAACTATTTCCATCAAGTCCTTTTTACGAACGGTTGTTTTTTTTCTCTTCCGGATATTCTTGTCAAAAAAACAAAAAAAAAGAGCCCTTGATTCAAGGGCTCTCTAAAAAACTGTTTACTATCTATCAACTAAAATTAGAAGCTGTAGACGGTTTCAAGTTCCAATTTGTGATAAGCATTTCTACCACCGATTTTCTGGTCTGCAGCATTAGAAGATTCATACTCCATAGCAACTGTCCAGTTATCAGTAAGGGCGAAGAGGGCTTCAGCAGAGTAACCTTTGTAGTTAGCAGCGCCGTTCTTTGCTGTATCAGCATTTGCACCATCAAGAGAGTCAGTGAAGTGGTTCTTAGCTGTGTTACCACGGCCAATTCCAGCAACTTCCTGATCCAAAACTGCCTGTGCTCCAACTGACTGCCAGCTTAGATCTAATGACCAGTCACCTGCATATTCGATTTTACCAAAGCGCGCTCCAAGGAACCAAGCTTTGTTCTTTTTCTTGTTGTTAGTCTTGATAAGCTTCTTAGCAGCATGGTTTACAAGGTAACCACTGTAAAGGTTTACGTCGACGTTAAGAACTTCAGGCTCTACTTTGTATCCAAGCATAACTTGTGAGTTTCTTGACTGCCACCATCTTCCCATACCGTTGCCGGATCCAGTACCAGGCCTGTTGCCCCAACGGTCAACGCCTGTGCTGTCCCAGTCGATGTAAGAATATTTAGCATAGAGGCCTGTGTCTGTAATATCGGACAAGCCAGCTTCCATTGCCCATGCAAACTGATCTACTCTATCGTCAACGATCCATGTTCCGCCGGTAGCAGAGAAATCTCCAACACCTTCGAGGCTGTTAGCATACTTCAATACCGCTCCATCCATTGTTCCACCAAACTGAACTTTGGATGTAAACAAGTCATATAGCTTACGACGACCCACTTCAACATCAAAGCGAGCTGTATCTTCTTCGAATACATTGTATCCAGCAAATGCTCTCTGTAGATGAATGCCGCTTTCGCCGCCACTACCTAGTGTTGTACCGTTTGACAATGTCGTTGTGTCACCGCTGTTGTTGTCAAACTCAAGCTTGACAGAAGCCCATGTGTCTTCAGCTCTGTAATCGATCATCAGGTTAACTTCAACATCGAATTGGTGGTTTGCTTTTCCAAAAAGCGTATTGCTAGGATCTACAGTACCAGAACCACGCTGTGAAACGCCATCTGCAGTTTCTGTAACATTCTGATATTCGAAGCGTACATCACCACTTAAGGATAGGTCGCCACCTTTTTCACTAACTGAGACAGATCTTTTCTGTTTCGTGTATTCTTTCAATGCTTCGGTGTCCCGTTCCATATCCGGTGTCTGAGCAAACCCGAATGAGGATACCGCTACAGCTGCTGCTACCGTTGGCAACAAATACCTTAACACGCCCATGGTAATCTCCATTTTTTTTTTGTTCGTTATAAGTCTTAACTCTTCTCATTCCCGCCTAAACTGACTCGCTGCCATATTTGCTTATTGGGGGCCTTAAAGCGCCGGCAAAAGCAATCTTTTCAAATTGCTATACGGAATATATAGGAACTAAGTTCATTTTTTGTAAACACAATTCGATTTTTTATCTAGTTTTTTTTATCTTTTTTTTCCCCTTTTTCCGCCTTCCCTCTCGGTAGAACGCTCTAAGAGCATTTTTCTTTGTATTTTTTTTTATTTTTTATTTTCTTGTCTTCATTTTTTTTTCACCAAAATATATTCCTAAAACAAAAAACCTGTTTTCCTCTTCTCTTTTCAGAAAATACTTTGAAAAATACCCTCCAAAAATTACTAGGAGTCTTATTCTATCCCCCGTATTCGAAAGGTCGAGTATAAACACCCCATGCAGGCTTTTGGACGCTTCCGTCCAGCCACTTTTTCCACCTAACCATCCCAATACCCTCACTACCAATAGCATCGACTCTCCAGAACTCCAATTCTGAAGTTCCTGGATTCACTACGAATGCAAAAAAATCCCTGGACCAATTAGTGTCTGCAAAAATCACAGGCCTTGGCATGGCTAAACCCAAGTCTTGCGCTGCTCTACAAATCTGCCCGTGAAAATCTTCAGATGTTGAGGGCGACTGAATTACCAGTAAAAGAAGAGCCTTTACAATTTCCTGTAACCTTTTTGCGCTTATAACTTTAAAACGATTAAGTGTATGTGATAACTCCCCAAACACCATCATCATTTCTTGCTTCACCTCTTCACTCAAGCCAGTCATCCTCTCTACTATCCGTTGAATACAAGGTCCTATTTCGTGTCCAAGTTGCATAGGAAGCATAGAATACAAAACACTGTCAATTTCATGCAGCTCCAACACATATTCTCCTCTAACATGAAGCCCCGTTTCCATATTCATCGTCATAATGATTTCACTTCTGAATGCATTAACACTTTTTATGCCAGAAAAATGACTCAAGGCTCTTTTAAAAATATGTCGATAAGGCTCAATTAGCTTATTTCCTATTTCTTCAATCAAGTCCTGCATCATGTACTGATCCAGATCTATATTCTTAATGAAATGCTGCTGAGGAATTACAATTTGATCTCGAATCCAGGTATAAGAATAACCCTTATCCAACCACCCTTCAACGAAAGGACTTGTCCCCGGCTTAAACACAAACGCATGAGTAGGGGAGTGAATAAGCATGGACTTCTCGGGATTTTCCACAAACCCCTGAGTATCATTCGTATGGAGAGATTTCATTGTATCCAGAAGAAAAGCAAATAACTCTGTTTCATTATCTACAAAACGCCCTTCTGTCGCCGGCAACTCTTCACGGCAATAGTAGCTACTAACCAAATGATTCATGGTCCCACCGGAAGTATAAACCCAAGGCTTTTTATCAACCTGATCAAGATTTTCAATGGGATTTTCTACCATTCTACCGCCGTGAGCCTCAGCCATTCGATACAAAGCTGATTCCAAAAATGCCCTTGTTCGTATGTGACTCACAATGGCCGTAACAATTTCTCCAAAATCCCGCTCAATTCCTTCCATTTCAGCTAAGGATGAAATCTCTCGCTCAGTTACCGAAAAAAATTCTGCCAAAAAGTCGATAAACTGATTGTGATCCCGGATTTGCGTCCAAGAGCTCGTATTGCTTCTTCCGTGCTTAAAAACTAAACGAAACCCGGCTGGTGTGTCATCATAAGGATCTGTCGCAACCTCCAAAAGATCAGCATCATACACCTCTTGAAAGTACTCCCTAAACTTCCCGTCATACTGATCAATAATAAAGTCAAAAAGATTAGCCCATCGATGAGCCGCTGAGTGAGCAGCGTTCCGTTGCTCAAGGTAATAATTCATCTCTCTTACAAGTGTCTGATACTCTCTCTTTAAAGACTTCAGCTCCTCTTCTGTTGCAGCCCTGCCCATCCTGGCTTCCAGATTTTGAACCTGAAGAAAATAGCGCTCGTACTGCTCATCCATCTCATGGACAAGGTCATTGGATTTTTCAAGCTTCTCTTTCAAAATCTCAAACAAACAGTTTCCTATTCCATCTCTATCATTGGGGGCCAGTCCAAGACTCGAGTATAGATTCCACCTGGCAAATACCGCCTTTGTTTCTGCAAAAGAAGCTATCGTAAACTCCCAAGACTTTAACAATGCATTATCTGTCAAACTCTTAAAATAAGAGTAAGCTACCTCAATTTGCTGATGAAAATTCTTACAAGCCTGGCCTTTGTCCGCGCCTTTATTTTTTGTTGAATACCCCAATAGACTCGCAAAATGGGAAGCCCCAGAACTGTTGTTATATTCCTTTACGTCATCTTCGGTGATTTGATTGTGCAAAAGAAGAACTTTTCGAATCACTTCCTCAGGAGTCGTAACGAGACTTACCCCCCTGTTACCCAAAAGATTATAGGCCGACATAATCATTTGTCGAGTAGCTTTATAGAGCTGTTTTTTCGTTAGCTTTTGTTTTAAAATCCCAGCCTTTTGAAAAGCTCCAACAAAACCTATCGACTTCCCCACTTGAGTTTCAATTGTCAAAACAAAAGGCTTCTTTAAGTCGGCTACGCCCCAACTGGAACTCAGAGGAACCGAATATTCCACTCCCCCATACGTCCTCTTTAATCTTCCTGTCGCCAGCATTTCTGCTACATCTTTTAAAAAACGATCCCCCTGCTCACCATGTATGATAATTGCAGGAGCCGTCGCAAAACAAGACCCCACATTTTGACGCAAATAGGACATCCATGCCGCAAGGGCCGCTCTTCTGGCATGATAATCTTTCAAAGCAACCTTATCCGAAAGGCCCAAGGTATCACGGATAATGCTCTCTGCTCCCTGGTGAGAAAGCGGCCGGTTAATCCGCTGAAGCAAGAGGGCGTCGTCTTTATTGGAAGCCAAGCGCTTCAAAATTTTGAGTATGTGTCTTTGCCTGGAAACATCATGCTGTCTTTCTGGACCTAAGGAAAATAAGTTCTTTTCCAATGACTCTATAGTCTGCTCGAGACGAGCCTGATCAAGCTTCCCCTTTTCGTTTACCAACAATGTTGCAAGTTTTCGCGTTCGGGAATTATTTCGATAGGCACAGCTATCCTGAATTGTCGTTTTATCCAACAAATAAGAAAGATCGTGGTATTCTTCACGCACCAACTTCGTAATAACATCTTTTTTTTTAAAATTTATTTTTTGTTTTTTGGACAAGTAGAGATAGATTCGAGAAAAAAACGCCTCATGCTCAATGGGCGCCTTCACGACAGACAAAACCTCATTTATCTCATCCGATATGTCGGCCATATTTTTTCCTAGACAAGTTGTATTTAAGCCCGGAGGACCCCCCTCTCTTATTCCTTCAAGCAAATTAACTTAAAAGGAAGATCCTATAATCTTTTCTAGTCTCATCCTGCCTTGTTTCGTAAAAAAAATAAACAATATGAGAAGATCTAGCTTTGGAATAGACATGTAAATTATTTGTAATAAATATTTTACGCTCACCCTCCCCTTTATCTTTCTCTTCTCTTATTAAATCCATTTCACAACACATTCTCAGGATATTGCGAAAATTATTAGGCCTGATTTTTCTCCCGCCATAAAGCTTTACGCTCCATTCATCCAATTTACCCTTTCAATTTGCTGAAGCATAAGGTAAAATGCTAATCTATTTAGTTCTCTTAAACCTGTTCAAAAAATATGAGCTACCAACACCATGTTATCCATTAAAATAAAAGATCAGGCCTCTGTCGAACTTCCCGATGGGAGCAGCGGAAAAGACCTCGTCGAAAAACTCAATTTAAAAGCTCCCAACGAAGCTTTAGCCATCCACATCAATGGAAAAACCTACGACCTCACTCAAGAATTAAGCAATGGCGATGAAGTAACAATCTGGAACTTCGAAGATCCGGAAGGCCAAGAAATATTTTGGCACAGCTCGGCTCATGTTCTTGCACAGGCAATCCTTCGTCTATGGCCCGATGCCCAACCCACGATTGGACCTCCCATCAAAGATGGCTTTTACTACGACTTCGCAAACCTCACAATCTCTGAAGATGACTTTCCCAAAATCGAAAAGGAAATGAAAAAAATTGTTTCCGAAAATCACAAATCTCAAAGAGAAACCTTTAAAAATAAAGACGATGCTCTAAACACTTTTTCTGACAACAAATACAAGTGCGAAATAATCTCCAATTTCGAGAACGGTGATGAAATAACAGGTTACAGACAAGGTGAATTCTTCGACCTCTGCCGCGGGCCGCACATTCCTAATCTTGGAAAAATTAAAGCACTAAAATTGATGAAAACATCTGGCGCTTACTGGAGAGGGGACTCTTCAAACGAAATGCTAACACGCATCTACGGTATTACTTTTCCAGACCGCAAGATCCTCCAGGAACACCTAAAACGCCTCGAAGAAGCAAAAAAACGCGACCACAAAATAATCGGCCCCAAACTTGACCTCTTCTCTCTAAAAGATGCCGCTCCCGGAATGCCCTTCATCCACCCCAAGGGAATGACTATTTGGAATCAGTTAGTCAATTTTCTAAGAGAGCTACAGGACAAAAGGGACTATCTCGAAATCAAAACTCCCGTAATGATGTCTCGTGAACTTTGGGAGCGATCAGGCCACTGGAAGAACTATAATGAAAACATGTACACCTCTTCCATCGAAGAACGTGACTTCGCAATCAAACCCATGAACTGCCCTGGATGCATGCTCTTTTACCGAAGCAACACTCATAGCTACCGAGAGCTCCCCCTTCGCATAGCAGAAATTGGCAACGTTCATCGCGCTGAAGCTTCAGGTGCAATTTCTGGACTGTTTCGTGTTCGAAGCTTCCACCAAGATGATGCCCACATCTTTATGACGCCAGAGCAAATTGAAGATGAAGTGGTAGAAATCCTCGATCTCGCAGACGAGCTCTACTCAACCTTCGGACTGTCCTATCACCTTGAGCTTTCTACACGACCGGAAAAGGATACTATCGGCTCCGATGAAGACTGGGACCTTGCCACTGAAGCTTTACGCAAAGCCTTAGTCCGATCTAATAAAGAATTTCGAATCAACGAGGGTGATGGCGCATTCTATGGTCCCAAAATCGACTACCACATTTACGATGCCATCGGAAGAACCTGGCAATGCGGAACTGTACAACTCGACACAAATCTTCCTGAAAGATTCGAGCTCGAGTACACCGCAAAAGACGGAAGCCGCCAGCGCCCCATTATGCTTCATCGAGCACTTTTCGGCTCCATTGAACGTTTCATGGGGATACTGATCGAACACTTCGCGGGGCGCTTCCCCCTTTGGCTGAGCCCAAGGCAGGTACGAATTCTCACCGTTGCAGATCGTCATGCCCCTCACGCCAAAGCCATTTTCAAGCAAATGAAAGAAAACGGAATCCTTTGTGAACTAGATGAAAGTCACGAGTCTGTAAGCAAAAAAGTACGAAATGCTCAACTTGACCAGTGCAATTACATTCTTACTGTCGGCGACAGAGAAGTCGAAAGCCAAAATGCATCCCTCCGCACTCGAGACAACTATGTTCACGGCGAAGTCGACATTACCGATTTTATTAGCTCTATGGAGAAAGAAAAAAAGAGCCGTCAGCTAAAATCTCCTTTTTTCAAAAAAGAATCTTAGATTCGTTTAGTCATAATACGGGAAGGCTATTACAGTCTTCCCAAATGAACTTTTTGTTTCACCGTACTTTATTACTATCTCATTATATATGAGCTATTTACAAAAGAATTGTTTGCCACACAAATTGAGGGGATGACAAATGGGAAAAACAATCGCTATAAGCAGCTTTAAGGGAGGGACAGCCAAAACCTCTACAGCTATTCACCTCGGTACAGCCTTAGCCAAGTTCAACAGAAAAAAAGTATTACTTATCGACTTTGATGCTCAGGCCAATATGACTACCGGTTTCGGATTTGACCCTGATGAACACGACAGCATTGCCTCTGTTCTTCAAAAAAAAAGACCCCTAAACGAAGTCATCCTCAAAACGGGGGTAACGAACGTCGACCTAATTCCAGCGGATACCTGGCTCGAACGAGTAGAAGTTACAGAGTCTTTAGCAGCAGACCGTTACTCACACGAAAGATTAAAAGAGGCTCTCAAACCCCTAAAATATGACTATATCATCATCGACACTCCCCCATCACTCTGCTGGTTAACCGAATCTGCACTCATCGCAGCTCAGCATTCTCTTATCTGTGCAACCCCTGAATTCTACAGCATCAAAGGCTTGGAAAGGCTAAGTCTATTTATCAACAGTATCTCTCAAAGGCACCCCCTTAACGTTCTTGGGGTTGCGCTCTCCTTCTGGAACTCCCGCGGCAAAAGCAACCAAACATTTTTGGATGTTGTAGAGAAAACGTTTCCAGGAAAAGTTTTATCTTCTAAAATCCGCCGCGACATCGCTGTATCTGAAGCCTCCATATATGGTAGACCACTCTTTGAAACAGCTCCAAAAAGCCGAGCTGCTCAAGACTACCGTAACTTATCAAAGGAAATTGCGAAGCGTCTGTAGTCACACCTAAATCCGTGAAGGGGAAACACTTATGGCCAAAGTCAACGACCTACTCAGTAAACGTTTGAAATCAGCAGACGGCAGCTCGAAAAACAAGATGGCTTCTCTTGCCAAAAAATCCGCCTCTGGAAACCTTACAAGTTTTGCCGGGGTATTTAGTCTCAGTGACCTAAACGAAAAGGAAAAATCTTTTCTAGAAGGCCTTCTTGAAAACCACTCCTCTACAACTACCAACATTGCCAAAGACCTTGCTACTTTAATTGCCATAACCTCAGAAGTTAAAGCTATTAATAATCAAGCTGCTTTGCTACATGGTGAGCGAATTAAGCAAACTCAAGTCCTATTAACTCCCTATCGCGACGGTGCTTTTACCGGCTGGTTAAAAGCAACCTACGGAAACCGTCAAACCCCATATAATTTCTTGCAATACTACGATTTTTGGAAATCCATGCCATCAAATCTCCGACCACAAATTGAAGGCATGCCTCGGCAGGCTATCTACTCTCTCTCAAGTCGTTCTGGTCCAATGGAAAAGAAAAAACAACTTGTTTTGGATTACAATGGCGAAACTAAAGATGAGCTAATGACCTTAATCCGAGAAAATTTTCCTCTCGCCTCTAGTGACATGCGCAAAGAAAACCTCGGAGAAAATATTATCAAAAAGCTTATGCAAGTTCAAAATACTTTGTGCTCTCGGAAATTTTCATTAAGTAAAAAACAAAAGAAAACGGCACAAGATCTTTTACAAGAAATTGGAAAGGAGCTTTAAACCCTTCCTAATTAAGTACTTTATCGCTCATGTTTTTTTTAAGAGTTACTTTTTTTACTTTTTAATTATTTCCTATCTCAACAATTAAGACTGAAACCAGAGAAAACTTATGAAATTAATTTTCATTTATTCAAGAAGTCTCTAGATTTACCCGAATATTTTTTGTATACTAGATATACAGATAAATCATTTTCCCATGGATATTTTATGGGGCTAGTAGAAAAGCGATGCCTCAGATCAAAGGAAGATAAAAATTTATCCATCAAACCAGGAGAGATTAAATGTTAAACGAAAGCACGGTAACGCGTATCAGGTCTTCCCTACAGCGCATTTTCTCTATGAAAATTACCCGTTCTACTTTCAGAGAAGTACAGAACGCTATTATTAGTGCCTCTGGTGACAACAAAGATCAAGTGAATGATGTATTTGAATCTTTTCTTACCGGCAAGGCCAAAGATAAAATAGCTAAGGGTAAGTCACTTGACTCGCTAAAATTAATAATTGACGAATTCTCTATTCCAATTAGGCTTTCTAAAGAAGTCCATGAAAGGGGCGAATTCGTAAACATCATCACTTCTGATACTCTCACTCAAGGGGAAAGAATAGCCTTTTTGAACAGAGTTAGACGAATTGATGGCGAAGAGTTTCACTTTGTTACGGACCCTGAAAGCACAATCCACCTACTAAACCATTTTGTTGGAAGGCTTCAGGAACTGGATAAAGCCGATCAAACAAAAGAAATTCTTTCTGCACACAGAGATGACCTACTGCAGCTTCGTGACAAAATTGAGGCCGCTGCAAATCTCGGAACTTCAGTGACAGCAAAGAAATAATTCTTTTGTTTACGTCTTATAGCTTCTCCAATGCTTGGCATGGAGAAGCTTGTTTTTTTTCCTTTTCTCCAAAGAACTCATATCTTATTTACGAACAGTGGATTACGATATATCTCGCTGTTTATCACGATACAATTCAAGCAAGTCTTTTTCTTCGAGACCTAACTCGCGCATATACAATGGCTAATTCATAGAATATAATCAAAATGGAGGCCAGTAGGCACTGCGTAAGAACGTCCGGAGGTGTTAGTACCGCCCCAAGCACAAATGCTGACACAATCGCTATACGGCGCTTTTTCTGCAGGGCTTCCGAACTCAAAATTCCCAAGTGAACCAAAAATAATAAAAGTACAAATAATTCGAAGGCCAAAACGTTAGACAGCAACAAAACCGTTGTAAAACTCAAGTACTGTGATAATGCCCAAAGATTATTTCCAATATTTGCATTGAAAGCATATAAAAAGCTGTTTGCCAATGGGATTATGGTAGTAAGAGAAAATAAAACCCCAAATCCCATAAAAATTAATGACATAAGTATAAAGGGGAATACAAGTCTCTTCTCTTTATGCTTTAGGCCTGGGCTAAAAAAACTCAGAATAATAAACATCCAGATCGGAGCACTACAAACCAAACCCACCCAAAAAGACACCTTAAAAGTTGTAAGCATTCCCTCTATAGGACTGAAAACCACTAAACCTTCGTGATCTGCTGGAATGTCAAAATCAATATATCCACCACTTTCAATTAAAAAAGAGCCGTCTCCAATAGGCCTTACTCCTTTCGAGAAAGACAGGTCACCACGACCATCTTCAAGCATGGTATAGGTGACCTCATGAGAACCCTCATTGACAATACGCTCTCTCTTAACTTGATATCTATATACAGCTCCACGCCCCAATTCTTCTTTATTCAAAGATCTTAGTGGCGTAGTAAGAATATAAAAAACATTTTCGTAGAAAAATAGCGCTATCACAGATGAAAAAATAATCACAAAAGCACAAGAAAGTATAGTCTTTCGGAAATCCTCCAGATGATCCCAGAAGCTTCCCTCAATGCCGCCAGTTTCAACCACCGGTCTTCTTTTCTTCTGGCTCTACTTCTAATATTTTTTCATTTTCTTTAGACTTGTGGGCGGAGGGCGGTGTCTGAGCAACATCGCGAACCTCAAGCTCCTGAGAAATCTCCTGAGAAGCCTTTTTAAACTCCCGTATCCCCTCTCCAAGACTGCGGGCCAGTTCTGGAAGTTTTTTTCCTCCAAACAAAAGCAAAACAACGAATAGTATTACAATAATTTCCCAAGCACCAAGCATTCACACCCTCCATATAAATTTTAGTCATCAAGGCCCAAACAGGGCTGTCAAAGTCAGAATCCCCTGCTTTGTGATGTAGGTGTTATTTGGAATGTTCGAGTCATTGTCAGTGTACCCACCAGCAATATCAAGCAAGAGGGTTGGCGTAAGCTTAAAATTTAAGGCCAAATTACCAATACGGGTTATGTCACTTCTCTGCCGGTCTGTAAAGACATCGTGTATTATAGCGTACTCATCATGCCTACGAGTGCCTTTAAGCGTTAGGCTAAGCCTGTCTGTTAAAACTCGTGTATAACCAAGGACTAATTCATAACGGTAATATGAAGAGGCTACTTTCAAATCTCTAGGTGATTTATCAAACTTCTGAGTCCAGCTGGTATTCCAACTGTTTTTATCGTCTTTGAGAAAGCTCACACCTAAATTATATGAGTTTACAAAACCGAAAGTTTGGTCTGTTCCTGCAGTAGAAAAATGATGCCTTCTTGTGTAGTTTCCTCCTGTTGTAAAACTCAGCCTTGGTGAATAAGCATAATTATACTTCACAGTTAATGCAGGAGTACTTTGATACAAATGCTCAGCTAGCAAGATTACGGTTGCTGAACCGGTTACATCAAATAAATGTCTCTTAAAAGAATATTCCAATCCACTCGAATAAGCGCCCAGTAAAAGATCGTTCGTATTTAAAGTTACGTTATCCGAAGCAAAACAAGTAATTCCATTTTTCCAGGTAAGCCCTTCCTTTGCCAAGGGATACTTGTGGCTTAAAACAGCTGCCATAGAAAATATTCTATCACTTTGTGTTGTCGGGTCTGATGTCAATGATGGTGCTTGTGGAAGAGGGAGGGCGCCTGTTCCTAACGTTGCGTTTGCATCCCACGTATTGCTGAAAAGCATTACCCCACTAACTTCATGTTTTCTTTCCGAGCCGATTTGCGCAAGTAGTGTTTCCACATTTGCTCTGACTTCTGGTGGGATATCCGCTTCTAAAACCCGCAATAATTCTTCCTTAGCCTCCAGGTTTGATCCCAGGGCAAGGTGTGTTCGAGCTTTTTCAAGGCGACTTAAAGCAAGGTTTGGATTGAGCACTAGAACCCTTTCAAAGGCGAACAAAGCTTCTTCAAAACTCCCAATTTCAAAAGCGGACCTACCCATAAGATGGTTAAGAACAGGGTCTGTAGGGTCTTCAAAGAGTGATTTTCGAAATGATTCTAAAGCATTTGTAAAATCACCTTGGTCATAAAATACTTTTCCTTCGAGAAAATATTTTTTCGCAAGAGGAACCTTTTCCACTGCTTCAGCCTGCGCAAGAAGTTGACTGTTGTTCAATCGATGTATATTGGGTCGTGAGCTTTCAGTAAGATTTTCATCTTCAGTTGCTTGAGAAACTAAGCTCGCTTCTCCGCACATAAAAATGAAAACTACAATTCCAAGAAAAACTTTCCAGTGTGTAAATCTAGTCATCCTATCCTCTATAAATTGAGGCATACCTTTTCTAAGCTATCTGCCTTTTTACCTCTATAGACTCCTTTTTGACAAGATTATTTTACTTTTAGGGCTGGATTTATTTTTAAATTTAGGCTTTTGCTTATTTTGAATTTCGTTTGGGGTATTCATCATAACCAGTTTCGAATTTGGAATTCTATTTTAGAGACTTTTTTAGCGTTTTGAAACACATAATTAATTCAAGAAAGCTGGCGATGCCATATGCAAATCGAAGTTGTATATTAAAATTGCGAAGCCGCTTTTGGAGTATTTCGACCTACTTTCATTTCACTTATAACTCATATTTTTGTCGAAGTAAGATGTGTTATACACAACATTCTCAAAAATTAATACGTGACTTGGTAAAAAGTGTTCGAGTTAAGGGCTTACTTTAGATTTTGTTTAGGCATAAATTTCAAGAGATCGAATATTGACGATCAAAGTCTTTTCAAATTGTTTGCCATTTTTAAGCTTTCCACATGCTCTATGTTTTATAATATTTATATTTAAACTGTTTTCTTCTTCTTCTTATGCTGTGGAGATGTTTGCAATAGGGTATATTTGTCTCCTAAATGTAGCTGTTCATTACTTGTTCGTTATTGGTCTATAAACTTCGGCTTACTGACAATTTAACATTATCGACATAGTTACCTTCATTTCCTTGAACAAGTTCTTTCTCTCTATTTGCGAACATTTCATCCACAAAATGCCCATTTTTTGAAGTTTTGAGAAAAGACACGATTTTCCACCGAGATTATTATGAAGAATAATAAATATAGATACTCTTCTTCTTCTTCAGAGGCTGTGGACTTGTTGATAAGAGGGGTTTTCTCCTCTGTAGCGACCTGTTCGCAATTTGTTAACTCTAGGTTTATAAGTGGGGTGGTTATGCACAGGTATACGACTTCTTTACAACTATCGACATTTTGCTCGACAATTCTCTTCTCTCCTACTGTGAACAATTCCCCACATAGCGAAAATAGAGTTGTTTTGTTGATCTAAGGAAAGAATATAAAAAAAACTTTTTGAAAAAGAGTGGGAATTTGAAAACATGAGAATGCTCAGATACATCTGTATCTAATTTTTAGAGAAAATTTAGAACTATGTTGTGAAAAAAAGAAAATCTGGGTGAGAGGATTCGAACCTCCGACCCCTTACACCCCATGCAAGTGCGCTAGCCAAGCTGCGCTACACCCAGATAAACAAATTAGACTAAAGCCATGCCTTCGAATTGGAACTCTGATTTCTTTAACTCTTTTACGGCAATTCGAGCACATTCTTCAATGATTTTTTCTAGTGGATCCGTTGGATCTACTTCAGCTTCCAAAATATCGACTGCGATAGAAGCTGTTACTGACGTTCCACCCTTGATTCCCTTAACCTTAAAGTTGGCGAATATGCCTTCTTTTTTACGAGAAATATTGATGAAGCGTACTACAAAATTATCAGCAAGATTTTTCATTAATACATTTCCTGAAAATGTGAATGCAACATTCTAGTTTCCTAAGTACTTTATCGTCAATCTCAAATTCAACTTGTTGTTTAAACATAATCAATGTTATTTTTCCCCTCATTTTTGACCGTTTTTAGGAGATTTCTCATGAAAAATAAGCTCCAACTACCCATGATTCTCGATCCAAGCTGGGTATCGAAATTGGAGGGAGAATTTAAAAAACCTTATTTTGCTGAACTTCTTCTGTTTTTGGAAGGAGAAAGAGCAGCAGGTAAGCAAGTATACCCCCCGGAAAAAGAAATCTTTAGCGCTTTTAATCAAACTCTTTATCACCAAGTTTCAGTAGTCATAATGGGCCAGGATCCTTATCATGGACCAGGACAAGCCCACGGCTTGAGCTTTAGTGTTGCAAAAGGCGTGCGGCCCCCTCCGTCCCTGAAAAACATTTTTAAAGAGCTTGGGTCTGATCTTGGTATTCCCGATCCAAAGCATGGCTGCCTTTTACACTGGGCTCGTCAGGGCGTGTTGCTTCTCAATGCTACCCTTACTGTTCGTACGAGAGAACCTAAGTCCCATCATGGAAGAGGATGGGAACGCTTTACCGATGCTGTAATTACCCACCTTGCAGAACGTGAAGAAGCCATTATTTTTGTCCTCTGGGGAAAGTCTGCTCAAGAAAAGTATAAACAGCTAGAGCAGTTTTCCCAGCATAAGCATCATGTTGTATTAAGCTCACCCCATCCTTCACCATATTCAGCCAATTCTGGTTTTTTTGGTTCTCGTCATTTTTCAACAATCAATCGTCTCCTTGAGAAGGACGGCAAAGCTCCGATTAATTGGATGCTTCAATAATTTATTTGAATGGCTTAAGAAAATAATTCCCTATAAGAACAAATTGCCCACCTAATTATTGGGTACTCCTTCTTTTGACTCCCTTAAAAACCTTTTGGCATCAGTCTTGCTTGTTTCAGAATATAAAACTGCTAGGAGCAAGATTATGCTTACAAAGATAGGTAACAAAAATTTTACCCTCCTTGGGAAGATGCTAGATTTACATTCAGCAAAGCATAAGGTGTCTGCCCAAAACATAGCTAACGTCAACACTCCTAATTATCGCAGACGAGAATTTAAGTTTTCCAAAGCCTTGCGTGAGGCAATGGCTAAGGGCCAAGCTTCTGATTATCGCAACATTAGGGGCTTTGTTGATCGTCCAACTAATACAGCTGTTCGTAATAACGGTAATAATGTTGATATTGATATGGAAATGGCCTCCATGCAAGAAAATGCCATGTTTTACCAGATCTACACAGATCTTTATACGAAGAAAGTAAAAATGCTGAATACCGCAATTAAGGGAGGCTCTTAATATGTATCCTTCAAACATTAACGATGTCTTTAGAGCTTCAAGGGTTGCCGCGTCCGGTCTTAAGTCTAGTCGTCAGTGGATGAATGCAATATCGAATAACATTGCAAACTCTCACACATTAGATACGGGAGTCCGTGATAAAAGCGGCAATTTTGTCCCCTATGCAAGACAAGTTCCCCTCTTTGCCAAGGTCTTATCTGAAAAATTCAGAGAAAACAGGGTTAATGGTGACGTTATTAACGGTGTTCGTGTAAAAAAAATGATAGAACTAAAGAACAGTGTAAAAAAAATATATGCTCCATCTCACCCGGCGGCTCGAAAGGCCGGTAGTGTTGATGCGGGTTATGTGTATTATCCCAGTGTTAGTGGTTCTCAGGAAATGGCTGACCTGCGTATAGCGGCAGCTTCCTACGAGGCTAACTTAACTGTGATGGCCGTGTCCTATAAAATGAACCGCCAAGCTCTTGCCATCGGCAGAGGCTAATTTAGAGGTATATAATGGTTGATTCAAGTTTTCTCGAAGTTAATTCAGGCTTACCTGTTCGAGCTAGTAAACTTCAAAATCCTTCAATTTTTGTTAAAGGTGCTGATCTTCAGATAAATGTTCCTCAACCTCAAGAATCGGCGAACCTAGAGAATACTCATACTTTTAAGGATGTTCTCTCCCGGTATCTTGATGAAGTGAATACTTTACAACATGATTCTGATGCACAGATTCAGAGATTTGTTGCTGGAGAAACAGAAAATATTCATGAAGTCGTTATGGCTATGGATGAGGCAAAATCTGCCTTTGATTTGATGATGCAGATCCGTGGACAACTCGTTAAGAGCTTTGAACAAATAAGTCGTGGATCCTAATAACTTAGGATTGGTCTGTAAATATTTGGGTTTACATTCTTTCCTTAGCCATCTTTATGGCTAGGCTGTTCTTTCTATTTTTCACTATATTTTCATTTCCACAATCGCGTTTTCTCAACAAAAATGTTCTGTTTATTTGTTCACAAACCTGTCAACTCATGGGTACAATATTTGTTCATAACCTATAATTTGTTCAAAACTCAGAACTTATTAACCTACTACTGACAAATTATGAACAGCCTATTAGCTAACGTATAAATGTACACTTATCAACATCTCCACAGCCTCTGAAGAAGAAGAAGAAAATATCTTTCTATATTCCTCTTTAAAGGAACATTGTTGATAATGTTCGTAAGAACATGAAAATTTTAAGGAGCCCCCCCCCATGAATGAACTTTCACCTTCCTACTTTTTTGATCTTAATGAGTTTCAACATGCAAAGATTTTTGAAAATTGCACTTATCCTTGGGAAGCCCTTTCAAATATTAGCACATACTTAGAAGCCTACGACCTTGGAAATATTGAAGTTGATATTCCCGAAGGCGTTCATCTCGTAAACCCTGAATTAATCTCTATTGGAAAGGGAACTGTAATCGAACCTACAGCCTATATTAAAGGCCCCTGTATAATTGGAAAAAACTCTAGCATTCGACATGGCGCCTATATACGTGGAAATGTTGTGACTGGAGACCAGTGCGTAATTGGTCATGCGACGGAAGTAAAAAATGCTATTTTTCTCAACAAAGCACAAGCGGCCCACTTCGCCTACGTTGGGGACTGTATTTTAGGTAATCAAGTAAATTTAGGAGCGGGGACAAAATGTGCAAATCTTAAATTAGATAACCAAAGCATTGTTGTTCAGTTTCAGGGAAAAAAAATTTCTACGGGGCTCAGGAAGTTTGCTGCGATTTTAGGAGACAACGTTCAACTTGGCTGTAACTCTGTTACGAATCCTGGTACCCTACTTGGAAAAAGAGTACTTTGTTATCCCTGTACGACTTTTGGAGGCTTTATTCCAAGTGACCACACTATTCGGCCTTCGCATAAAGCCGAGATTTCAGAGACGAGCAAGGCATTAAAGTAATTTGATTATGAGAACTTGACGTTTGTGTTCTTTTTTTGTTAATCTTCTTTCTGTTAACTAGACAGAATTGTCTAACGCTCCCTCATTTTGATATGGGCTATCATATCGACAGCCTTATTTTCATTTTCTTTAAGGGCAGGGTCGCTTTTAACTACATTACACGGTTATAAAACATGACACTTCAAAATACACAGCTCGCAGACTTTTTAGAGTATGCCGAAAAGGCTATTGCTGAAAGCATTCCTCAAATTGGAGAGAAAAGCAAGCTTCGCGATGCTTGCGAGTATGCACTCCTCAATGGAGGTAAGCGACTGAGACCTATTATTGTTTTTATGGTGGCAAAGGCCTTAGATCAAAAAACAGATGTTACAAATGTCGCTCTTGCAGCAGAATATTTTCATACGGCTTCTTTAATAGCCGATGATTTGCCCTGTATGGACAACGACGACATGAGGAGGGGTAAGCCCTCTCTCCACAAGGTATATGGCGAGGCAGTGGCTCTATTGGCCAGCTACGCCTTAATTTCAGCTGGATATCGATGTATTTATAAAAATGCCCACGCCCGAAGTGACAATCCCGATAACTTTTTGTCTGGTTCGGGTGATGAGATCTGTATGCGCGCTTTGGAAAACGTGACCTACAATACAGGTATTGCGGGGGCTACCGGAGGGCAGTTTCTAGACATCTATCCGCCAGATCAGACCCTTGAGACATTACGGCGGGTCATACGAGCCAAAACGGTTGCTCTTTTTGAATTATCCTTTGTTCTTGGATGGCTTTTTGGGGGCGGACGCATTGATCGAATCGAGGAGGTTAAAAGGGCTGCGTGGCATTTCGGTATGGCATTTCAAATAGCAGACGATTTTGGAGATGTTGAGCAGGACACTAGCCGAGGCTGTAAAACAAATTTTGTTGTAGTTGCTGGCTTTGAAAAAGCTTTAAAGGTGCTTCAGGAGGAGCTTTCTTTTCTTAAGGAGAGCCTGAGTGGACTGGGTCTACTCGAGGGGGGGTTTCAGGAACTTGTCTCCGGGCTTTCTAAAGCCGCAGAAGAGCATGAGGCAAAACAGGTCTAGTGCTCGATTCTTGAGACAGGCACCGGGCCGCGACGATCTTCGTTTCGACCCGGTGCGGAATGTTTTTTTATACGCCGGCAAGCACTTTGTTGAGTTCTTTGATGCGTTCTTTTTCTGGGGCCTTTTCTTTCTTTGAAGAAAGGAGAGGGAACTTTTCCAGAATATCAGCTTCGATTTGAGCGAAAAGAGCAGGGTTTTTCTTTAGCTCTTCTTTTACCGCTTCCCTTCCCTGCCCCAGGCGAGTTGTTTTGTAGCTAAACCAAGCGCCCTTTTTGTCGATGATGTTTTGTTCTACTCCTACATCAATGATGGATCCGGTGTGGGAAATGCCCTCTCCAAACATGATGTCAAATTCAGCTATTTGAAAAGGAGCGGCCATTTTATTTTTAGCGACTTTTACTTTTACGCGGTTCCCGACATCACGGTTTTCAGCTCCCTTGATGCTGCCGATTCGGCGAATATCCAGGCGAACTGAAGAGTAGAATTTTAAAGCTCTTCCGCCGGTTGTGGTTTCAGGGTTGCCAAATACGACACCAATTTTTTCACGAATCTGGTTGATGAAAACAGCACAGGTTTTGGATTTGGCCAGTGTGGCAGTAAGCTTTCTAAGAGCCTGTGACATCATGCGAGCCTGCAAGCCCATGTGAGTATCGCCTATTTCGCCTTCGAGCTCATTTTTGGGAACGAGTGCTGCAACAGAGTCGATTACAATAACGTCAACCGCATTGGAACGCGCGAGCATTTCAGCGATATTTAAAGCTTCCTCTCCACAATCGGGTTGTGAAATCAATAGATCATCAAGGTTGACGCCAATTTGAGCGGCATATTTTGCATCCAACGCATGTTCTGCATCGATGTAGGCGGCAAGGCCTCCATTTTTTTGCGCACTGGCAACAATGTGAGTTGCGAGGGTGGATTTTCCAGATGATTCAGGACCGTAAATTTCTACGACGCGACCACGTGGAACACCGCCAATTCCCAAGGCGATGTCCAGGGAAATGGCCCCTGTTTTGATAACCTCGACGTGTTGAGTGGCGGCACCTGCGCCCATGGACATTATGGCACCTTCGCCGAATTGCTTTTTGATAAGAGCTACTGCAGCATCTAGAGCTTGTTTCCTAGAGGAATTTTCCTTGCTGGACATCCGACTACTCCTTTATAAGTACAGTTGAAAAAAGCATGATATTTACGCTTTTATGCGTTGTCGTCAAGGGGAATGTCAGGGGAGTAATAGTACAAATTAGTACTGCTATATTAAGTTATTTAGAAAAGACGGCAGCCTTTTAAGGGAATGTCTTTTTTTGTAGTGGGGAGTAGAGAGCCTACAAGTTGTTGAGTAAAGCCTGTGCCACAGGTGAGGCAGGCGGGCATCTTGCAAAGGATGCGGTCATAACAGCCTTTTCCGTAGCCGAGACGATTATTTTGGGAATCAAAGCCAAGTCCGGGAATGATGGCAAAGGGAATCGTGGAGAGGGAGACTTCGGCACAGAGCTCGGGAATTGGCTCCATAATACCATACGGGGATGTTTTTAATTGATTGTCGATATCCGTAACTTTAAAAATCCGTATCTTGTCACCCTGGAGCTGGGGGAGGAGAAGTCGTTCTTTGGTGGCGAGGTGGTAGTTAAGGGGCCAGGTGTCTATTTCGGAGGAAAAGCTGGCATAGGACAAAACAAGGGAGTATTTGTTTGTTATGCGCCTTAGAGCTTCAAATAGATGAAGGGCAGCCCTTTCTCTTTCGAGGGGTGAAATGTTTTCTCGGATTGACCTCAAAACTTCTCGGATAGAGGCTTTTTGGTTTGTGACTGATGGGGCGGGGGTCATGCAGAGGGCCTTCCCTCATGATAAGCAATTTGCCGTATGAAGCTTCCTCCGGAATCGTAGAGGGTCGCAGTGCCACTTCCGTCAACAACGCGAGATATTGGAGAGCTCTCATCTTTTTTGAAGTACTCACCTTTTACAAGCTTATCGTTTTCGTACATCTCAATAAGCATGACGGATCCGTTGATGTACCATGCAGTGGAAAGACCGTTTTTTTTGTTCGAGTTGATCTCTCTTCGGCTTTCAAGGGCGCCGCTCTTATACCAGGTCTTGGCAATGCCCTGTATAAGGCCCGCGTGCCAATTAATAGTCATTTTGGGGACGCTAGAGCCCTCGTGGTATTCGGTGTCTTCGCCATGTTTAAGGCTGTCTTTAAGATGGTAAACCCGTGAAATGTCGCTGTCTTCATTAAACACTTCGACGGATCCTTCGGGGGAGCCTTTGTGAAATTCTTGTACTTCATATGGCTGACTTTTTCCGAAGGTAACCCTGTGTCCATCACCGTCATTTATTTCAGCGATGAGGTTCCCAGAGCTGCTGAAGTACTTGGCTTGATAAAGAAAGCCCTTGTTGTGCAACTCCTCTGCCGAAAGCTGCCCGTCGTTCCAAAAGCGCTGGGTTACACCATGTCTAACGCCGTTTTGATACTCACTCTTCAATAAAGGGGATCCGTCTTCAAGATATGTGAACAAGCTGCCATTAATTTTGTTATTTTCATAGGGGATGGTTTTCCATAATCGACCATTGGGATGATAGTACAAAGAGCTGCCATGAAGGGCCCCTTTTAGGTAGTTGATTGTGGCAGTTAAGTTGCCGCCTTCATCCCAAGCGCTACTCTGTCCATCGAAAAGCCAGCTTTCTTCTGCAGCGGTATTGAGATCAGCAACGCCGCCAATGACGGAAACCTCTAGCTTGATTATTCCGCTTGAGTACCACTCCCGGTAAACACCGTTGGCTCGGGAATTTAATGCCTCAAGATATTGCTTGAGTTGTCCGTTGGGGTGGTAGCTTGTGATTCGTGAGGGGATATTTCCGCCGGAATCGCGGCCAAAGGAGCGGGTGATTTTTTGAAACGGTTGGGGTTGCAGAAAGTTTTTGTTTTCATATTGCTTGAGGCGCTCTCCGGAGTTTACGGTTTCAGTGAGGCCGTTTCGATCTATGATGTGGATGCTTGACATATTTCCGGGTCCGACCCGCCGGGGGGAAGAACAGCCAGGGGCTGAAAAAGCGCATAGACAAAAGAAAAAGGAAGACCTGAGGATAGAAAGGGTTTTGCTGTGCATGGCTTATAAAAACTCTCTTTTGAGTAACTTTATATTTAAAACGAAAACTTCATTTTTGTTGGGATATTTTTTTCGCTCTAGTTTAAAATCTGTGATAATAAGCTGAGGGCTATTGGGTTGTGGACTATAAGGACCTATGCTTACGTTTTCAACAGTTGCAAGAATTTTATAGAGGTCGTCAATATCAACCTCTACCGGGTGCCTCATGACCTCAAGGGTTTCCTTGCTGTGTGGAGAGGACTGTATAAGATCTTCAGTGAAGACAAGGCGATTATTGGGTCCAGCTAAGAAGTCGAGGCGCTTTTTGATCGCAGGAGTGTCGGGAAATGAGGGGTCTTGGGTGATAGCCTTAAGGTTTTTAATTTCATCACCCAGAAAAGACAAACTTTCTAATTCAGAGTCTATAAAGAGGGGGTCTGAATTTTCGTGCTGGAGTCGTGTGGCAGCATTTCGGGAGTGTTTTCCATCATCAAGATGCAGTGTGAGCTGAATGGCATCTATTCTTTGTTCGAGTTTGTAGAGCTCAGAGCTTTCGGAAAGGTGTATGTAGAAAACCACCAATAAAGGAATGAGTCCAAGGGCAAACAAGTAGGCCAGTAAACGATTTTGGGGGATAGAGTTCATGATTGGGCCCCTCTCTCTTGGTTCTTGATGAAAAATATAGCCTGGTATTTGCCGTCACCGGCTTTCCAGGAAATATCCCGGTGAGAGTCAACAAAAGAACTGGGTTCCATTAGAGATTCTCGGAACTTTCGGGCAAACTGGGAAGAATTTGTTCTGAAGTCTAGTTCGATCTTTAGAAGGTAAGGGCTACTGGGTCTGCTTTCTTGGGGGTACGAGACCATGACGTAGTGTAGTTGATCTAAGTGAAAAGAATTGGGGTCGTCTTTTAGAGAGCTGCTTATGAGGGGGTGGCTGTTTAACCAAAAAAGAAAGTCGCAGACCCTGGGGGTATCGGGCTGTAAATGAAAGGTTTCAGAGGGGTTGCGGACCATTTTTTCAAGGAACTTTAATCTCTTAGAGAGGGCGTTGCCTCTGAGGGTTTCGGGGACCTTTAGGGAAGAGCCATTGGGAATTTGTTTTTCCGCGGATTCGTATGTTTGCCCCACTGCCGACAGGGAGCTAAGGTATTTTTTGCTTATTTGAACTTTGTGTTGCCCAAGGAGCATCTGGCTAAAGACAAAAGCGACCCCGGTAAGAAGCAGGCAAAGAAAGCCGAAGGTGACGAGGGTTCTCTTTACCCTCTTCCAAGGGTTTTGGTAGGCGAAGCTCTCTTGGCGAAAATTTAAGAGATTTTCGTTATTGGGAAGGTGCCCTAACGCCAAGCCTATTGCAATTGCAAAGTTTTTGTATTTTTCGGGAAGGGACAGGGGGGGCAGCTCGCTTTGCGATAAGAGGGCGGGGGTGAGCTTTCCGGTGACAAGGGCTTCCTTTTCAGGGGGTAGCGCCACGGGGAGGCTGAGGGCTTTAATGATTTTAGTCAGCTCTTGATTGAACTGCCTGTTGATGGCATAAAGGCCAGGCTGTGTTTCACTGTTAAATTCCGGACTATTAAGAATCCCATCAAGCTGCCCATGGGCGCTTTCGGGAGATAAGTCATTGTCTTTTACTAGAGCGTCAATAAAGTGGTCGTGTCCGATTGATAGGTGGTGAGAGGCCAGGACCTTGCCTTTTGTGACAAAAGCGCAAAGGGAGTAGTCTCCTTCCATGTGGATGACAAAACGAGGGTTTTCTCCAGGGGCAAAGTATTCGGATAGAGAGGCTAGTGCAGCAGGGGTGCTGGATACGGCTTCAGAGTCAAATCCCAAAGAGTGGGCATGGTCGACGTGTCGACCCATTTCTTCGTTTTGAACAGCGAAAATTGTGAGGGAAATAGAGTTGCCGTTGCTGTTAAGGACCATGTGGTCAATAACGGCACTTTCTATAGGATAAGGTAGCAGCGGCTCGGCCTGAAACCTCAAGACGCTGTCAACGTCCTTACTATCTGTTAATTGGAGGTTTAGAGGGCGCACGAGAACGGATCTACTGGGAATGGCGGTGATTATAAGGGGGTCTTCGCAGTCATTTTGGGAGAAAAGGGGGGGGCTGCCGAGATCATCATTATTGTAAATACGGCTATTTTGTTGAAACTCTTGTAGGCTTTCTATCTTTGGGGCACCGTTTTTCCAGGAAAGGAGGGCTGTTTTAACGTTTCCAGCGTAAATGTCGGCACCCAAGGTGTTTTCTGCAGAGATTCTATAATCCACGGACAGGCCTTGAATTTTTGTTAAATTTAAAATATTATCTTAATTGAGTATTAATTTCAACAAATTACTCACTTTAAGGGTTAATCTAGTTACTCTATCAAACAAACTAATGTTATTAATGAGCAAGAGCTGTATTTGACTTAAAGGTATGATATAAATAATTTTAATTGTGTTTGGTGACAAATAATAAAGGAAGTGGTATGTTAGATTATAGTCATTTAGGGAATGTGAGGTTAAGGTTGTGAAATCAGATCAATATGTTCCAGAAGAAAGTATTATGTTAGTTTATGCTGCGATATTTACAATTTCGGCTGTGTGTTTTTTAGGAACAATTATATCTTAAGAAGTAGTTAGAATGTCTCTCCCTTATCTTATTCATCTTTTATTTTCTATGTTTACGCTGATGCTTTTTGTTAGAATCCTGGCTTCATGGGTTCCAGAGATCAACCAGTACCGCTTTATGCTTTATGTACACGAGTACACGGATCCCTACTTAAATTTCTTTCGACAGGTGATCCCGCCCCTCGGCATGTTTGACCTAAGCCCGATCGTCGCGCTGTTTTCCCTGAATATTCTCGAATATATTGTCATGGCGCTTTTCCAGCTATGAGTCACTTGAAAACACCATTTCTATTGGGCGACCTGGAGCTTCCAAGTAACGTCTTTTACGCGCCCCTTGCGGGGTGTTCAGATTTGCCTTTTCGCAGAATGTCTTCTCGCTACAACCCGGGGTTGGTTTTTTGCGAAATGGTGAAAATGGACGCGTTGGTTCGTAGTGATGCGACAACCTTTCACCTCCTCGACTATGAATCGGGTATGCATCCTATTGGGGGGCAAATAGTTGGGAGTAAACCAGAAATTGCGGGTCAGGCAGCCAAAATTATAGAGGACCTGGGCTTCGATGTTGTGGACCTTAACTGTGGCTGTCCCGTAGATAAAGTAACAAAAGATGGCGGTGGATCGGGGATGCTAAAGACGCCCCAGCTTATTGGGGAAGTTTTAGCTAATATGGTGGCTGCGGTAAAAATTCCAGTAACAGTAAAGATTCGAGCGGGCTGGGATGATGGCCACATTAACGCAGAAGAGATCACTCGTGTGGCAGAAGAGGCTGGAGCTAAAATGATTACAATACACGGTCGGACGAGGGCTCAGGCTTATAAAGGGAATGCAAACTGGGACCATATAAAAGCATGTAAGCAGGTTGCGAAAAACATCAAGGTGATCGGGAATGGAGATATTTTCGATGCAGAGGCAGCTGAACGAATTTTTGAGCATACGAACTGTGATGGGATATTGGTTTCCAGGGGAACGTTGGGGCAGCCGTGGATAGCAGAAGATGTCTATCGCAGACTTAGTGGGATGGAAGAGCTTATTCGCCCTGAAACGGCATATCGCGACGCTCTTGTTGAGCACTTTGAACACTCACTTCAGTATTATAGTGAAAAAAAGGCTGTTACTGATGTCCGAAGGCTTGGCTGTTGGTATTTCAAAAAAGACAAAAGAGCTAGAGATTTTCGCAGGGCGATAACGAAGGTCGAAACAAGGGCTGAAGTTTACAAGATTATTGAAGAGTTTTGGCCTGGCGAGCAATAGCCGATGATAGCAAGATAGGGGGCGCTCCTGATTGGACATCCTGTTGGTTTTCAAAGAATAATTTCAAAAAAGAATAGCATCCTAAAGAAATAATGAATTTAATAGGGAAAGAAACAATCTCTGTATTAAGTTCGGTGTGTTTACTTTTTGCAACGGGAGGGGCTGTGGCTGAAGAGATTTCAGAGATGCACGCAATTGTGCATGGATATGTTCAGGGGGTAGGCTTTAGGGCTACAACACTTCAACATGCGACAAAGCTTGGATTAAGCGGTACCGTGAAAAACCTAGCGGATGGGACAGTGGAAATTTTTGCGCAAGGCAGTAGGGAGCGTTTGGATCAGCTGCTTGAAAACCTTAAGGCACAAAGGCATGGTGAGGTGGAAAATGTCGAAGTTAAGCATTATAGGTCAAAGGCCTCGTTTAAGGACTTTCAGGTTGTTTTTTGATCACGCCTTTTAGCCACCATTCATCGAAAGGGGTAATTCTAATTCCCTGAGCAAGTCTTTTGGCCACAAGGGTATGAAGTCTTTTTTCACCAAGATCAAACCAATCAGCAGCGCGCGGGTTTCCTGTGTCGATTTCCTTTTTTAAGGTGATCAGGAGCTCTAGGTGGTCAGCGTCTCTCGCAAGCAGGGCTTCAAGAGTTTTGAGCTCTTCAAACTCTTCAACAGCCCCTACAATAAACCCTCCTAATGGAGAGGCTTCTTTGATATCTTTAAAGACTTTGCTGTCATTGGTGGAGAGGTATTCTTTCTGGACATAGTTATGGTCACCAATTCGGGATTCGGGAAGATCGTGTAAAAGACAGAGTTGGAGCAGTCGCAATTCGTCAACAGTCTCTTCACAACAGTGAGCCAGAACAAAAGCAATTGAGATTACGCCAAAACTATGCTCGGCAACAGACTGTTTCCCGGTTCCGAGAAAAGAGAACCCTGAGCGGGGGAGGCGAGAAAGCATCCCGAACTCGTTTATGAGGTTAACAAAGGGGCGGCTGTGGTTTTGATCTTCGAGAGTCATGATGAGTACTGCCTAAGGATTAAATATTAAAGGGAATTTTTTTCAGAATGCAGATGCCTTCAGGGGTTATATTTGTTTGGTAGGCCAGAACCTCTAATCCAGAGGAATAAGCGTTTTTCAGAAGCCTGGTATATTCAGGGTCAATTTCGGAAGCGGGGGCAAAGTGGGAGCCGTCGCCTCTTTGAATCAGGAAGAGCAGTACGGCCCGGTTTCCTTTCGAGTGTTCTTGATCAAGGTCGGCGATGTGTTTTTGGCCTCGAGTGGTTACGGAGTCGGGAAATAGGATGGTTTCGTTTTCACCGAGAAGGGTCACAGCTTTCACTTCAACGAAGCAGGGCTTTTTATTGGGGCTTTCTAAAAGGAAGTCGATACGGCTGTTTTGGGAGTATTTGACCTCTGGGCGAATAGTTTTATAATGAGAGAGCTCGGGGATATCACCGTTGAGTATAGCCTCGTGAACAATCTTGTTAGCTTGATGGGTATTAACGCAGATCCAACACTCTGAATTATGGATTAGCTCCAAGGTGTGGGATAGCTTTCTTTTGGGGTTGCTGTGGTAGCTGAGAAGAGCCTTCCATCCAGGGAGGATACATGTTTTCATACTTCCAGTATTGGGGCAATGAGCGGTAATGATGCGACCATCTTCGAGCTCAACATCTACTAAAAAACGCTTATAACGCTTGATGATTGTGGCAGAAAGCAAAGGGGAGGTAAATTTCATAAGTCTGTCTGAGTGGGTAGTTTAAGGTTTAAGGCTTCAAGAAGTTGCTGGGTGGCTTTGTTGGGCTCTGTTATGTAGGTTTTGTTTCCGATATTCATTGAACAGATACCAGAAAGCTCCCTTAATCCCTCCTCGGGAGTAACGCCCAAGGGAGACCAGGCCTTTCCGAGGGTGCGGTTAATGAGAAAGGCGAGCATTAGCAACAAGGAGTGTCCTCGAAGGGTGCTTTCTAAGAGGCTATCGGCAAGCTCGAGGTCGTGGAAACCAGGGCTGTGGTTACGAAAGGCTTCTTCGATAAGTTTTTGGTTTTTAAAGCGATCCAAAAGGATTTCTGGTGAAGTGCCGCTAAAAGGGAGGTTGGATTCCAAAATCTGACAGCCGTCTAAGGTGGAAAATTCATTGAGCTTTTCCTGGTTGACTTCATGGATAAACCCCACATCAGACTCTTGTACCTTAAGCCATTCAGAGCCTCCAATGTTTTCGATGGCCCTCTGGAGGCTTTGTAAAATTGTTGTTGAAGATGTGGGTTGTTCTTTAAGCTTTTCGTTAGCTTTATTGATGAGTAGTTCAGCATGCTTGAGCTGGTCTTCGCGCATTTCTTTAAGAATTTTCGAGCGCTTTGGGTCCCTTTTGATAAGAAAGTGTTTGTGGTCGTTTCTTTTTGTGAGACTAAGGTCTTCAACTTTATCCAGGAGTATGTGTGCTTTGAGGAACGCTATGTCTTCGGGAGAGGTGACATGTGAAAGATAGTTTGCAACCTGAGGGATGTTATCTTTTTCCATAGAGCTGGAGTTATGACGTACAACTGTAACAGAATCTACGGAGTAGTCTTTGGCTAATTTTAGAGCATTATCAAGCACTGTTTGGTTTTTCTCTGGATTAGGTAGGCAAATGGATACGGGGTAGCCTTCTTGATCACATAGAAGACCCAGCCCCGGGAAGTGACTTTGATCTAGGTTTCGTTCAAAAATTTCAAGAGGGTTCAGGCGGGTGGAGAGGTATGGGCTGGAGATATTGTAAAAGAAAAGGCGGTCAGAAACCCCCTTGGTGCGAAACTTGAATATTCTCTTTTCTATTTTGGACTTGTTTTTCGATAACCATGTCAGGTCTCTGTGAAGGTCTTTTGCATCAATGTCGATGGGGAGGTCAAGAGAGTTAATTAAATAATGAGTTTGTTCAGCAAACCTGGAAAGGGGGTATAGGGTGGGTTCAACAACATGAGACAAAATTTGGAGCAGGGCTAATTTACCAGGCTTTGTTGTGCCAAGGGCATCAGCGATACCTAAGTATTCTGCGACGGATTTTGCAACCCATGCGGCCCCAATGGGAGTGTTTTGTTTAAGAACTTGAGGGCTGTGTGTATTTGACGGTAGTTTAGGAAGGTTCAGTTTAAGCATTTTGTCTTTGTGTTGGAATGCCATCTGTACAGCATGGATCTCATCTTCCGTACACTCCATGAGCTTGGCAATGGTGCGTGTTTTTAGATCGTTCCCATCTTTGTAAGATTCCTGCAGTAGAGCGGTTTGTAACTCTTTTCCACCCTTGGAACTGGTGTTGACTATGACAAGATGCATAAAACAATTCCTTATGATATTGAATCAAAAACTCAATCTTGAGTATATGTTTATCAATTGTTTCTGTCGAGGCAGGAGGGGAAGGGCTTGTCTTTCGAGATCGTCGCGAAGAGGCGGGGTTTGATAGGCGCTTTAAAAACAATATTTTGGAAAACGATTTTAAAAAACAGAAATATTTGATAGGGTTTTGAAAAGAAAATGATGTCAAGGGGATTACTGTGTCAAAAGAGCTGGTTGATATCTATAAAGATAGTTATGACGTTGTTATTCCAGATCTAGATTATTATCTGAAACAAATCGACTGTCGCGACGGATGTCCTGTTAATACAGATGCTCGAGGGTATATGCTTGCGTTACAAGCAGGTAACCTTTTGGAGGGTTATAAAATTGCTCGAGGGCCTAATCCTTTCGCGTCTATCTGTGGATGGATATGCGGGGCTCCCTGTGAAACAGCCTGTCGGAGAGATCGAGTAGATAAAACTCTTACCATTCGTGCACAAAAACGTTTTCTCGATGAGTGGTTCGGGGTGGATAAGGAAGCTCACATTAAAGCTCTGGAATTTAGCTACTCACGTGGAACGACCAACCCAAAACCGAATGGAATGAAGGTGGGTTGCATAGGGGCGGGAGTGGCCTCGTTAACGGCAGCACACGACCTTCTTCGCTTGGGATATTCTGTCGATATTTATGAAATGATGAGTATGCCAGGGGGGATGTTAACCTATGGTGTCCCCAATTACAGACTGAAAAATGATGTAATCATCAACGAATGCTATGCGATAGAATACTTGGGCGCTAATATCCACTATAATACGAAAGTTGGCCGAGATATAACGATTACTGAAATGCAGGAAAAGTATGACGCGATTTTTATCGGCAATGGTTTATGGAAGTCCCGAGAGTTACCCATTCCCGGAACAGACCAGGCAGACATAATCAGAGGCGTAGAGTATCTTAAGGTGATTACGGGCGGGGGGAAATGGAGAATAGGTAATCATATAGTCGTTGTTGGTGGGGGTAACGTATCTTACGATGTGGCGCGGTCTTCTATACGCAATGGAGCTGATAAGGTTACTCTGGTTTGCCTGGAATCTCGAGATGAACAAACAGCTGATGAATTTGAGATTGAAGATGCGCTTGAAGAGGGAATTGAGGTCCTCAACAGGCTAGGTCCAAAGGCGGTGGAACGTGACAGCGACGGGAAGATTATTGGGCTGCGTGTACAGAAGATCTCTCGACTTTTTAATCATAAAGGGGGTTTTTCACCCGAGTTTGTTGAAGGAACAGAGTATGTTGTGCCTTGTGATACCATAGCTTTAGCTATCGGCCAGGGAATGGATACGAGTCTTTTTGACGGGTGGGACAAGAAAGCTGACCTTACCCTTGAAAGGGGAATTATAAAAGTAGAAAGAGGAACTGGTAGAACATCTGTAAATGGGATTTATTGTGGGGGGGATGCCGGATATGGGCCTGCGTTGTTCATTACAGCAATACGTCATGGGCAAGAATCTGCAAGGGCTATTGACAGTGATTTGAGAGGAACAAAGCCTTACCAGGAGTTCGTTGGAGAGTTCAGAACAATTCCACCTATGCGAGATAAAGAATACCTGAGTACAAAATGGTCTCTTCCTTCTCTTCAGCCGGCAGAGGAGAGGCGGAAAAATCTAAATATTGTTGAAAATCCTTATACTGCAGAAGAGGCGCATCAGCAAGCAAGTCGTTGTTTACAGTGTCATGTAAGTCCAGTATTTGATGGATCTCTTTGTATAAAATGTAATGGTTGTGTAGATGTTTGCCCTACAAATTGTCTTACGTTGATACCTTTATCGAAATTGAACTTGGATTGGGGAGAGGGCAATATGCGTAAAGCTGTGGACAATAACTATGGATTCGATTCTTCTGAAATGACAGCTGAAGAACTTAATACAGCAGGGTCTGCAATGTTGAAAGATGAAGACCTTTGTATACGTTGTGGGTTGTGTGCCGAAAAATGTCCTACTCAAGCTGTTACAATGGATACGATGAATTACTCTTTTCGGTGGATTGGATAGTATGAAGGGGCGATGGAGTGGTAGTATATCTTGCAGCGACATTAATTGGTGGGTTAGCGGCGACTGGAGTCTTTGTCTATTTTTGGAAAAAAGGGCAGTTCGATGATTTGGAAGATGTTAAATACCAGATGTTTCGTGATGAGGAACAAAATGGAGAATGAAGGAGGGTGTTATGCCTAGGTTTCGAAATTCATTAAACGTGGATCCTAAGAGCAATGACCCAAAAATTACAAGAAGGACTTTTCTTGCCTTGATGGGAACGGGTGTGTGTATGGGTGTTGGAGGAGCTGTGAGTGTTGCGCTTATGGGTTTTCTTTACCCTAACGCTCTGAAAATTCCGCCTAGCGTTTTTTCAATTGGAAGGCCAGAGGATGTTCTGGCAACAGAGGGAAAGGTTTTTCTGGAGAAGTTCAAGTGTTTTGTTGAGGTGGTTTCTGGAAAAGTACGTGTTCAAACGGCAGTTTGTACTCACTTGGGCTGCACTGTTAACGCTGTAGAAACAGGATATCAATGTCCATGTCACGGATCAACATATGATCGGAATGGCTTTAATACGGGAGGGCCTGCTCCTAGCCCATTGGTATATTTTAATGTTTCAAAAGGAGCGTCAGGAGAACTTCTGGCAGATAAAACAAAACTAATACACGATCCACAGGTTGCATGGTATGTTTAGACAGCACAATGAAGATGTTTTGAGGAGAGCGTAAGCACATGGCAGTTTTTAAAGGGGAAAAGAGAGAGACCTGGTTGGAGTACCTAGAGAACCTTCCTAAACTAGTGGTACGTTCCATCTTTCGTCATGGTTATCCCAACAATGATGTTGACCGATCAGAAATTGTTTTTAAGAACTTCTTCCTTCATATTCACCCGGTGAAATGTCACAAAAGCACAACGGATTTTTTCAAGACTTTGGGTCTCGGCTCCATTACGATGAGCCTGTTTATTACACTGGTGATCACTGGTGTGGTGCTTATGTTTTATTATGTGCCTGCAGAAGACAGGGCTTACGACATTATGAAAGACTGGCAGGATGTGACGCCTTTCGCTCAGATGTTTCGTAATTTGCACCGCTGGGGTGCACACATGATGGTGTTGTTCGTCTTTCTCCATATGTCGCGTGTCTTCTATATGGGTTCCTATAAAGGAGAAAGAAGATTTAACTGGGTAATTGGCGTGATTCTAATGGTGCTTACCCTCCTGCTGTCTTTTACTGGATACCTTCTTCCTTGGGATCAGCTGGCATTTTGGGCGGTAACTGTAGGATCTGAAATTGCTGGCTATGCTCCGGGAATACCCGGAATGGAACACAACATTAACCGTATTATGCTTATTGCGTCCACCAGCGTTGGACAAGATGCACTCATACGATTTTACGTACTTCACGTGATGGTGCTCCCCCTTGCCGCGGGGATTTTAATAGGAGTACACTTCTGGCGTATTAGAAAAGATGGTGGCTTGGCGCGTCCTCCGGACAAAGTTTCACCAGAACCCTATCGTGTTGTACAAAGATCGGATACTAAGGAGACTTTTGCGCCGGGGGTTCGCAGAACCTACGGCTTAATGGAGCTTGTTAGAGGGACGTGTCCCACTGTTGATAGGGGACCATATAACTACATATTTACTTGGCCGCACCTTCTTCGTGCCGAGTTAATTGCATTTATGTTTACCGTAGTTTTGATCATGATTTTATCATTTATAGATGCACCATTGGAAGAGGCGGCGAACGCAACAAAACCCCCCAATCCCTCAAAGGCTCCGTGGTATTTTCTGGGTCTTCAAGAGATGGTTGCTTATAGTGCTTTCTGGGGTGGTGTAGGAATACCAGGGTTAATTGTTGTGGGGCTTATGGTAGTCCCTTATCTTGATAGAAATCCCTATGGATCAGGCGTGTGGTATCACCGCAGCCGATATATGGCGATATTTTTGTACACGTTTTTTATGACGACACAGGGAATCCTGGTAATAATTGGAACGTACTTCAGAGGGGCAAACTGGGGATGGATTTGGCCATGGACGGAGAACTTTGCAAGACACTAATGGTGGGAGACGATAATGCGTTTTGATCGGGCTGACATTTACCAAATAATACTGATTTCTCTATCAGTGGTATCGGCATTATTATTTGGGGTTTTCGTCTACTATGAGATGTTTCCCGAATATAAGATCTATCAAAATACTTATGTAGATCTTGAGGAATTTCGCTCAACTCATACGGGTGAACGGGCCCCTGATTTTAAATTGGGAATTAAACAGATTGTTATCCCCAAGGAAGACAAAGGTCCGGAAACTATAGATCGCTGTACCACATGTCATGTAGCTTTAAAGTTGAGTCATTTTTCTCCTACAAAAATAGCTTATGATATAAATGGCAACATGATTATCGGAGAGAATGGCCGTCCTGTACAAATCGAAAATGAAGAGTACGTATGGAAGCTTCTTGATACTAAGGTAGCGTCACTCACGGATAAAAAGCTTATAGAACAGCTTAGAGAAAATGGTGAAGAAGAAGAAATTCAGCGGCGCCTGGATGAGGCTGAACGTCTGAGTCATTTGAAATCTATTGAAGAGCATGGGCATTCCCTGGATATGACCAAAGCTCTTGCTATGCACCCACTGATTGGTAGAGAAGAGCGTCCTTTTGAGTATCATTCCTCTGATGAAATTGGTTGTGTTGTTTGTCACAATGGTAATGGGCGATCTATTACATCCGGAAGGGCCCATGGGCCGGTTTATGATGGAACCTATGAAGAGTCTTCAGAGGGGCATAAAATAGTTTTCACTGAGAATGATGAAGAAAACGATCCTGCAATGGCCAGAGTGTTTAATGGCAGGCCGGGACATCACCTGCTTTTTCAAACAACACCCCTCTATGTTTCCGGATTGATGCAGGCAAAGTGTGCGCAGTGTCACCAATCAGGTGGAGAAGAGCTTCAACAGGCGTATACAACAGTTGAAGCTGTGACAACACGTAAGGAAAAACAAGCTGAAGCTATAGGGCAAGGGGTTGCTAACGACCAAAAGGCGCTATTTGCCTTGTTGGAGATAAAAGATTCATTGGAAAACATAGGCTCCCGTAGAACTCTTGAGATGATGAGTGAGGAATTGCAAGACATTTCTCTTGGTGAAGGGGAGCAGCGAGCTCTTGCTTTTCGAATAAGCCTTTTGTCAGGAGTTCAGGACTACCTACAAAAAACCGACAAATATGTAGACGACGAAGCGGTATTAAATGCGATAAATGGTGAAATTTCCAAAATTCTGGGTTCAGAAATCTATTTGAGAAAGTTGGAGGCAGAAGCCAGAGCGTTGGCTTCAAGTCCTACTGAGACCCTTTTGGGTTTTCTCTCTCGACATGTTTCAAATGGAAAGGGTATTTCAGGAAGTATTTTTGCTAAAATGGCTGCGATGGAAGAAGCTGGTGAGGTTATTCAGCTTATGGATAGGGTGAAGGCGCCCCTGGAAACAGCGATATTGGATCAAGAGTTAGTACATGGCCTAAGGTCGGATGCAGAAGATGCAATGGGTAGTTACTTTCGAGGACAGCAGCTTTACATGAGTACAGCCTGTTATGCTTGCCACAAAATTGGCGGCTTATCCAGGGGGCAGGTGGGTCCGGATCTTTCAGAAATTGGACAGATGTATCCTTGGTATGTCAAAGAGGCAATTGTTTGGCCTCAATCGAATTTGAAAACTTCAACAATGCCAAACTTTAAGCTCGATCATGAGGAAGTGGAAGATTTATTAGCCTTTCTGATGGCACAAAGAAAGGAAGACAAGACAACTTCTGAAGTGTTGACACAAGTTTCTCTCAAGGAGTGGGCTGGGGGAAAGAAGCGCGCTTGGGAAAAACCTCTACCCGTTTCAGAGTGGAATGATGTGGAAGTGGCTATGGACATATACACTAATGAGGGTTGTGCTTCATGTCATAGGCTGAAAGGTTTTGAGTCTAATGTTGGTTATCGAGTAGAGAAAGAAGAGGCTTCTTTTAAGGAAGTATTTAAAGAACGACAGTGGTTCTACCGGCTGTTTCCAGAAGATCTTATTGGTTCGCGAATTGTCGATATGATTGACCAAAAGGGTCAGGAGATTGATAAGCGGATTGTTCAAAATGTTCGTGAGTCTTCAATACTGGAAAAGATTGAGGAAAAGACTCCAAAGATTTTGAGCTCATTTTATAGCCCTTTCAAATATGCAATGAGAGCAAAGAATCACCATTATGAGCAGTTAATCGCAAAAGCGGAAAGCTCTACTGAAAGAAGCCGAATATTAGAAGAGCATGAACATTACAAAGATCTCGTTCAGCGCGTGTTCATGATGTACATTCAAGAATATGGTCTAGGTAGAGATATTGCCCCACGATTGCATTGGTCTGGTGTATATCGTGATAACGAATGGCTTATAGGTCACTTCCGAAACCCATCAGCTTATACAGCAAGATCAATAATGCCTGTAATGCCGCTGGATGAAAGTAAGTTTTATGCTTTGACAAATATGCTTCGGGTGCTTGGCAAGCAGAATAGAGATAGCTTACGGGAAATTTGGGACGAGCGAGGCTTCGACCCCGCGATGGCTTATGAGTGGCACTGTATGCAGTGTCATGGCGAGCATTTTCACGGTAAGGGGACGGTATCTCAATGGATATATCCTATTCCTAAGAATCTTCGAGATGCTACTTTCTTGAGAAATTTAACTCGGGAAAGAGCTGTGAATTCAATTACCCACGGTGTTCAGGGCACCCCCATGCCACCATGGGGGGAAACCGCAGCAGCGGCAGAGCTGGGAGATAGCTCGGCCCTTTTAAAAGAATCAGAAATAGAACGTATTGTAGACTGGTTGTTTCAGTCTTTACCTGGAGCGCACGTCATTAAGTCCGAGAATGATGTTGAAAAATGGAAATACACACCTGAAGATGTCTTGAAAGAGCTGTATGAAGAAAAAGATGTTTTACAGGGTGAGACAGAAGATAAAGTTGATGATTCTATGAGTGAAGTACTGAGCTCAGGCTTTATTCCTAATTTTTTATTAGCCACAAAGTTTTTTAAGTCAGAAGAAAAAAAAATAGGGAAAGCCCCGGAAGTAGATGAGGTTTTCGATGTGAAGGATGCCGTTGAGGGAGTTGAAGAAAAGGAGTTCTTCATAAAGCAGAAGTATTATACAGAGAAAAATATTTCTGAAGGTGGGAGCTTGTTTCTTGCTAACTGTAGTCACTGTCATGGAAAGGAAGCAGCTGGAGATGGACCTCGTTCGGCTACGATGGAGGAGGCCAAGCCCCGCATGCTAACAAATCTTCCCTGGTTGAAAACAAGGGATGATTTGCGCCTTCTCCGTTCCATTAAATACGGGGTTCCTGGCACAGCCATGACCCCGTGGGGTGACAAGACAAATACACTGCAGAGAATTCAGTTGGTGATGTTTATTCGAAGTCTGAGTGTTGAAAAGAAACACCGGGAAGACATGGTGAGTGTTCTTTTTAATGCGTTTGAAACTACAGGAAGAGCTATTTCTGACACCCGAAACATTGAAGGTAAAAAACTGAATGTTTTGCAGGGGGAATACAAGCGGGCCCTTCGGGCAAGACAAGACAATTATGAAAAATCCCAAGAGGGAACAATTACTTTAGAAGAAGCTGCTCGGTCCTATTCTAAAGAGCTGGTAGTTATGGATCATTTGAAGAAGCGAAAAGAAGTAGATGCTATTCTCTTGAATTTAAAGGATGAATTCGACGATGAACAAAAGTTTTACTCGGAAATTGGCTTGCGATTTATAGCAAAAAAGGCAGATGAAAAAATCATCACGAAATTATTTGAAATCATTGCTTTAAACAAAGGTCGGTATACGAGGCTCAACGGCGACTTGCTAATGGAAAAAGATCCTTATCGAGAGCGCTTTATGCAGAATAAGGCTCAGGAAATTGTTCGCGATCTCGATCATCAGGTGGATGTGAATCAGAGGAAAGTGGATAGATTAAGAGGGAAGTTACCCTCTCTTGAGCGAAGTGATGAATTGGCTAAGGTTGGAGAGCGGCTTGAAGCAATGAAGGGCATGAAAGCTGTACTGCTTTCACAGATGCGTTTAGCAGCTCAGTCTCGTTCAAAGCAAGCGGAGATATATGAAAACTACAAAGAAAAGATTGCGACTTTTGTGAGCGATAGATCTTGAGGGGTTCCAAATGATTGAATTTAATGACAGGGCTGCAAAGCAAATGATTTATCCTGCCATCATCTTTTTGGTGATAGGCTTGAGTATGGGTGTATTCATTTCTTTTAATGGCTTTGTTTTTCCTGATTATTTCAGAGGTGAGTATGTTCACTTTGGTCGGCTTAGGCCGGTACATGTAGGTCATGTGACGTTACTGTGGCTTCTATCAGTAGACGCTGGACTAATATATTTTTTCGTTCCCAGGCTTTGTGGAACACCCTTATGGAGCACAAAACTTGCGAACTATACCTGTGCTCTTTGGTGGTTTTCTTTGGTAGTGGGAGTGTACTCATTTCCCTTTGGGACAAACTATGGTTGGGAATATGCAGAGCTTCCTATGATGCTTGGTGGGTGGATACCGGTAAAAGCTATATTTACCGTAGCTTGGCTTACTTTTTCCGTGAATATTTTCATGACCATCGCAGACAGAAAGTTTAAGAAGATGTATGTATCGCTCTGGTATACGATGGGATCCTTGGTCTGGACGACTTTTACTTTTGTAATAGGGAATTTTGGCCTGGAATTTCTTCCAGGGGGTATATCAAAAGTGAATGCTTCATTTTTCTATGTACACAACCTTGTGGGCTTAATATTTACACCCATGGGTGTTGCTGCGGCATATTACTTTCTCCCACGAATTGCTAAGGTTCCCATATATAGTCACAGACTTTCTATGATTGGATTTTGGACAATAGCGTTGACTTACGCATGGGTAGGTGCCCACCATATTATTCATGGGCCTATTTCACAGTGGCTCCAAACAGTGGCTATTATTTTCTCTATATGGTTATTTATTCCAGTTTGGACAGTAATTGCAAACTTTTTCATGACCCTTAAGGGACATTGGGGTTTGTACACTCAAAGTGCTCCGATCCGTTTTTTGATGATGGGAACGCTCTTTTATCTCCTAACATGTATACAGGGACCCTTACAATCATTGCGTAACGTCAATGAAATAACGTCAAAGACAGATTGGATTATTGGACACGCACATATGGCCCTCTACGGAGCTTTTACATACTTTGCTATTGCTGGGGTTTATCACTCTGTTCATGTGATGACAAAAAAGCCCATTTGGTCTGAAAGACTTTCTAATTGGCACTTTACTCTAAATCTTGCTGGATCTTTGTTGATGTTTAGTGCTTTGTGGATTGGAGGTTACTTGCAGGGAATGCAATGGGCTTCTTGGGCAAATGGGAGTAGCTACGCTGAATTCCACAACAACATCAGTCAGTTGTCATTTCTGCAAACTATTGAGATGTCCAGAGTTTGGTGGGTTTTGAGAGGCTTAGCAGGGGTTCTTATCTTATTGGGTAATATTTTGTTTGCAGTCAATATGTTTAATACCATTATCCTTGATCCGAAAAAGGATATGAAAAAATCAGATCTTGGCGGAGAAGCATGAGTACTAATGGATTTATGGGAAAGGTAGAGAGCTCTGCCGTGCTTACAGTAATTGGAGTTGTTCTCCTTTTTTCTTCAGCAGTAGCAGTGACAGTGATTGCTCCGAGGTATGTAGATCCAAACTGGACAAAGCCTTCCAGTGTCTACCAAAAGCAGATGTATGAAATCTCAGACCCGAACGTCTACATTAGTACCGCGCAAACTGGTAGTGGGGATATTCAGGCTGTATACCACCTTCGTGAAGATAATGATTTGCTGAATTTTTCAGAGACAGAAACTACTCGAATAGTGGCCCCAAGAGAATTGAGACGCTTTATTACCAAATTGGGAGAGAAAGAAATTAAGTTAAGTTCTCGTTTGCTATTACTTAGAGATCCTCAGGATAATGGGAAAGATCTAAGTTATAACCCAGTTACTGAGGCAGAAAAATTGCAGCAGGAGCTGCAAATTGATTGGGAGCAGCATCATCCTAGCTGGAAAGACAAAGGAGAGCGTAAGCCTTTTTTTCATATTCTTGAGCTCTACGACCCGGGAATGAAAGAAGCGTTTGCGATCTATGACAGTGATGGGATTACAGAAAACTGGGTCGATGAGAACTACAAAATTATTGATGCGGGTGTTCGCCAGGACTATCACAAAGACTTAGGTGTCTTGTACGTTAGCAATCCTCAGGAGTATCATATTAGTCATTTTCGGATGGGCAATCAAGAGGGCTGGAAATATGACAAATATGGAAATTCAATTAACGGACTTGAGGAATTGAAAGGTGAAAAGTTGAGCTTCTTGTCTCGAAAAGAATTAATTCAGATGGGTGAAGGGATCTTTGCTGCGGAAGGATGCTGGTATTGTCATACTGACCAAACGCGTACACTAATTCAGGATACGATTCATAATGGTTCTGATTCATTTCCTGCTCCTCCATCCTCACCGAATGAATATATCTACCAAAATATAAGCTTTCCAGGAACTAGACGGATTGGGCCTGATTTATCTCGCGTTGGGGTAAAGCGGCAAAGCCGGGACTGGCATAAATCACATTTTTGGTCTCCCAAAACGGAAAGCCCTGGATCTATTATGCCGGCCTTCCATCACTTTTTTGATGAAGACCCTCGGGGTACTTCAAAAAGTCCGTTTGGGGTGCCAAACTATCAGTTTGAGGCGATGTTTCAGTATTTGATGACGAAGGGCACAAGAATTACCCCTCCGACTCAGGCATGGTGGCTCGGAAAGGACCCTGTTCGTACGATTGACATTATTGAAGGCAGGAGCCGGGGGGCATAGACGTATCGTGCAAATGACTTTTAAAATGCTTGCTAATTCGACTCCTCTTGATGGGGGTGGTGTTTGTGGTGAGGTAATGCACTATTCTATGGTAATAGCCTTTGTGGGTAGTGCTTTACTGGTTTTCGTTTACTTGTGGCGGAAGGGGCGTTTGGATATGGACGAGGAGCCAAAGTATCAAATGATGAAGGATGAAGAAAGTATAAGTGAAAAGGAGAAGGGCGATGTTTGAAGAGTATCAACACGAGGAGCAACATCATGTTGTGCATTTTGGCAAGGATGAGGTTGACGAGTTTGATGATGTCGGAATCCCGACTTTTTTGAAGATCACTTATGTAGTTCTTCCCATCTGGGGGATACTTTGGTTTTGTAGCTATTGGAATGGCAGCCATGGTTGGATGGATCGTGGCTATTGGCAGGAGCTGGAAAGGGCTGCCAATACAAAGCTTTATGAGCATGTTGTTGAAGAAAGAGACTCTTCCGGTGTAAATCAGCAAGAGGATTCCACGGGGAACGAATAAGAACGCTATTTTTTTTCAGCAATATAAAAGATCTTTCTCTGAGCGGGAATATTTGATCCCTCCCCTACAATAGCATTGGTTTGGCGAAATTGTCCTTTTAAGATTACGACATCAAATTTATCGTCCTTTTGGAGCCATTCGGTGAATAGTTTCTTTTTGGGGATGGCAGTTGTGTACCAAGTTGACTGACTGTTTGGGTCGTAAGTAAACCCGTCGTTATGGTCTACTGTTTTAATAATTAGTTGGCCGCCTGTCTTTAAGATTCGGTGAGCTTCTTCGATAAACTGTTGAGGGTTTGCTCCAGGCAGTTGCTTGCCATCAACAAAACGACTAATTCGAAGGTGTTCGGCTAAAAGAACGTCTTTTGTTTCATCTTTAATTTCTACCATGTTGTCAGCGCTCATAACGAAAGTAGGGTTATATGTGCTGTCAATATCCAGGGTTTCCCAGCCCTTATCTGCCCATTGGGCTTGTTTGTTGCCGACACCTATAACAACGCCAGTTTTGTTCTCGAGCTGTTTCATGTCTTTGAGGAAGTTATTAATGATATTGCCATAAGACTCGGAATGTTTTGGGAATTCTTCGTTGCGCCGATCCTGAATTGAGCCAACGATTTCATATTCTTGTAATGAGTTTGAAAGGCTATTGATCATGGCTTTCCATTTCCCTTGATATAGGTTTAACTATAATAGTTACATTATACAGGGTGAATATGAATACTTTGTTAAGTAATTAATAACAATCTGTAAAGGTTTTACGTCTAAATTGTACAAAACTAAACAAAGCCTTTACGTATAGTTAATTCGGCGATGTTAATATTGTAGTTATATTGTTATTAAGGAGAATAGGGATGGCAGGCGTACAAGCTCAAACTACTTACCATATGGATGTTTCTAACTGGCTGAATTTTATGGATAAATCCAAGGATCTAGGAAGTGCAGAGGGTGAAAAGCTTCAGAATTTTCTGGCAGATGTTTCAGATTTTATCTTTGTTAACTGCCCCGGTCACGATGCTGAGTCAATTGAGGCGAAGCTTGAGAACTCTATGAGTGATCCGACTACAATGAGGATTAATGAGATCTTTGGAGAAATTGAAGCACATAAGAAGCAAGATCTTGTTATAAAAGTATTGGACTTTTCGGTGAACAACGGGTTCGGGCGATGGGAGAGAACTGAGCTTCCTACTGATTTTTCACAGGACAATCTCTTAGATAACGTGAAAAAACATTTTGATTCACAGGGAGGAATCAAACTTTATTCAGATATAGAACAGGGACATTGCTACGGCCTATCTAGTTTGTGGGCTTATCATATGCTTACAAATGGAGTTGAGGATTTTTATAAGGATCTTGAGTTGATTGCAAATGGTGAAATTTCAGAAGTTTCTCAAGATCGGAGAAATGAAATTGAAAACTTAGTAGGCCAGATGATTTTTTTACAGTCGTTTCCTGACAGCAATGGAGTGACTCAGGACTTTGATAAGCTAAAGCTTATTTCAGACAGAGAAGAAATTAAAGGCTGCAATGAATCATTTAATTTTGTCGCACCATTTTCTCCCAATGAATCAGGAGAGTATGCGAGTCTATCGGCATTTTTTGAGGAAAGGCTTGATTCAGGAGAAGAAAAATATATTGAAATAACACAGAGCTCAAAGACGACCAGTCACGCTTGTGGAGTTTATTCTGATGGAGAGTCATATTATTTTTATGATCCTAACAATTCAAAGAAACCTGAGAAAGCTCTAAGTGTTGATCTGCTTACTAAAGACATCGTAAAAAATCTGAATAAGAAAAATGAGCCTTTTTTAACACTGAGCTTTAAAGAGTTTTGTAAAAGTGAGGGTCCAGCGGAAAATAAAGATGAGAAGCGACAGATTTTAGAAAGAATTCTGAATCTCAATTCGAGTAAGCTTAGCTTGGCAAATCCAATTTTTAGCGCGGCTTATAAAGGGGACCTAGAGATGCTCCAGCTTTTATTTGAAAAAGAAGCTGAACCTTTGAAGATAAACAGTAGCAGTGAAACAATGATTTTACCGATAGAAGTAGCGGTGCAAAAGGGCCACATAGATATTGTGAAATTTCTGTTTGAAAAAGGTGGCCCATTAGAAGACGAAATGGGTTTGTTGTTTGGGGCCGCAAATTTTGAGAGAAAAGAAGTTGTTGAATGCTTAAAAGATTTCGGAGTCCACCCGGACATGCCCATGAAAAATGGCTTAACACCTCTTCAATGGGCTGTTCGAGAAGATAAGTATGAAATGATCGGAAAGCTCCTTAAAGTAGGAGCTGATCCCCGTTCTTCATTTACTGGAATGGGAATATCATCTCCCATTTTTACGGCAGTAGAAAATGGGTCAATGAAATTAATAAAGCTATTTGATGGTCATGGGATAAACCTTTTATCGACTAGAGATGATAAAGGCTGGTCTCTTCTTCATACAGCTGCAGGCTATGGTCAGAGGAAGATGGTCCATTACTTACTTGAGAAAGGGGCCGATCCATATGAGATGACAGAAAATGGAGAAACAGCACTAGCCATTGCATCAAAATATGGCTTCAACAAAATCCATTCAGACATGCTTATGTCATAATGAAAGTTTTTAACTTTCCTTAGGTTCTTCGTCAGATCCAATACCAATTGTGACGTGCCAGGGGAATTCTTTTAAAAGACTTGTCATCTTTCCGGCTGGAGGTTGAGCGGGCTTTTCATTGATTCTTACAGGAATAATTGTGTGTCCAGCTTTAGTAAAGGTATTCTGAATTTCTTCAACAAATCGGTTATTTTCTTCTGCGGGGAGGTCCTTGGACTTAGTAAACAGGCATACGGTGTATCCCTCGCTAAGAGATGTAGTGGCTTCTGTATAAATGCGCTGCTTTTGCTCAGGAGAGTGTGTGGCGGGAATAAGAATGATTCGCATAATGCGGCATAAAAAAGTAAGAGCCTTTTTGTCATAATTAGAGCTTTCAATTAGAAACCTGAGGGGAGGTTTTTGTATAGCTGTCAATAGAAGGGTGTCTATCCATGAAGACGGGCGGTTGCAGAGGATAATAGAGGGAGAGTTATCGGTAGATTCATCTTCATTGGATATCGTTACCCGAAAGCAAAGGCGTGTAACAGCAAAGGCGAGGAAACGTACAAAATAATCTAGGGTAGCTATCATAAAGGCGAATGAGCAAACGAGTGTAATGATTCCCATAAAGGCGAAGGCTTGGCTGGCCTGTAGCCCAAGAATATTCGTGTTTGCGTAAATAAATCCAGAGGCACCAAAGACACATAGGAAACCAAGGGAGTTTGCAGCAGCAATCATCTGTCCCCGGTATTTTTCTGGGCTTGCTGCTTGTATATAGGATTCGAGTGGGACTTCGAAGATTCCACCAAATAAACCTAGTAATATGAGTAAAGGAATAACGGCGTTTAAGTTATCACTGTAGCTGTGAAGTAGCAAAAAGGTGATAGCGATACCAAGCCCCCCGATAGGGACGAGTCCTAGTTCAACATGAGTTCCAGAAAGCTTTCCCGCAAGGATGGAGCCAGTACCTATTCCTAATGCTGTGAGTAAGAAGAGGTAGCCGCCTTGCACTTCGCTAAGACCAAGAGATTCAATACCAAAGGTGATGATATTCATTTGTATGAAAGCTCCGACAAATAGAAAAAAGGAACATCCAAGAAGCGCAACGAAGAGGCGGTTTTGTTGTCTGGCAATTACAAAAGTTTGGTAGATTTCGTAGATAAAAAATGGAGTGGCTTTTTTCCTTTCTCCGGCAGCAGGAGTTGCTTCGATATAGAGGCTAGAGAGGAGGCCGATTACTGCAAAGCTTGTACAGAGACATGATGAAAGGACAAAGTGTTTTCCAGATAGGTCTGTAATAGCAGAGGCAAGAAAACCACCAGAAATAACAGCGACAATAGAAAAGGCTGTAAGTATCCCATTGGCTTTGGTAATTCTGTCGGAGCTTACAAGTTCTGGGACAATTCCATATTTAGAGGGGCTGAAAATCGTGCTTTGAAGTCCCATGAGGAAAAGTGTTGTGTAGCATCCTACTGGTGACTTGATAGCAAAAGAAAGAGTCCCTAGAGACATGACAATAACTTCCATAATTTTGCTGTAAACGATGATGTTTCTTTTGCTGAAGCAATCAGCAAGTTTTCCGGCTGTAGCAGAGAAAATTAGGAAGGGGAGAACGATTGCTGCGCCGGTATAAGACATAATCGTGGCGCTGTACTCAGACCCTTGGAGATTTATCAAAAAGAAAGCGATCAAAAATTTGAAGAAGGTATCGTTTAAGGCTCCTAGAAATTGGGTGATATTTAGGTAGGTAAAAGAGCAGAAACGTTTTGCTAAGATTCTATCCATAAAAAAACACTTTTTTTAAGTAGTTAATTGGTAATGAGTACTTTAAGTTTTTCTTATCAGCATTGTGATAGGAGTCGGGAGTGAAGTGACTATAGCACGTTGTAAATATTCTATATATAAAACAATGCCTGTTTGAAGTAAAGCTATTAATTATTAGTTGTTTATGTACTAGGTTTGTAATGGGTTAATATCCGTAAATTTCGCTAATTAAACTAAGAATTCGGGGACTGAAGCAAGAAAGGAGCTGTACGGAATATACAAAAAAGTTTAATTTAAGCCTTTGGCTTTTACTGGAATGATGACATGAAAGATTTGCGTGGAAAGAGAGTATTGGTTACTGGTGGGGCGGGTTTCATAGGGAGTCATCTCGTTGAAAGTTTATTGAAACAAGAAGCGAATGTTACTGTTTTAGATAATCTTGCAACAGGAAAGAGAGAAAACCTTCCCCAGTTATCAGAAAACCTTCAGTTTCATCAGGTAGATGTTAGTGATTTAATGGGCATTAAAGATTACTTCGTTGGTATAGACTATGTTTTTCACTTAGCGGCCTTGGCGGACATCGTACCTTCGATTCAGATGCCTTTAGATTATCATAAGGCAAATGTTGATGGTACAGTGGCGGTTTTGGAGGCTTCCAGGCAAGCAAAGGTAAAGCGATTTGTTTATACGGCTTCCTCTTCTTGTTACGGAATTCCTGAATCTTTTCCAACTTCAGAAACAGCCGCGATTCAACCTATGTATCCTTACGCTTTTACTAAGTATATAGGAGAGCAATATGCTTTTCATTGGCATAAGATATATAAACTTCCAGTTGTTTCACTGAGACTTTTTAATGTTTTCGGACCACGTTCGAGGACCTCGGGGACCTACGGGGCTGTCTTTGGGGTATTTCTTGCTCAGAAGCTCGCAAATAAACCACTAACTGTTGTTGGAGACGGTCAGCAAACTCGTGATTTTACTTATGTAGATGATGTGGTTAGGGCTTTTGTTAGAGCAGCAGAATCTGATGTCGTTGGAGAAGCTTTAAATGTAGGGTCAGGAGGGACTTATTCTATCAACCACCTTGTTTCTCTTCTTGGGGGAGATGTTGTGCATATTCCTAAACGCCCAGGGGAGCCTGACAGTACTTTTGCGGACATCAAAAAGATACAAAAAACATTAGCCTGGAATCCCTCAGTTTCTTTTGAGATAGGAGTACAGGAAATGCTTGAAAGGATAGAGCAGTGGAAAACAGCTCCCGTTTGGGACGAAAAGGGAATATCTGCAGCGACTAAAGATTGGTTTGCTTTTCTTGAGTAGAAATGATTCTCTTAGCAAGGTGGACAATAAAGAAAACTTGAGAATAAAACTTGCGGACTATTATTAAAAAATGGTTTATTCATAATCAAGAAGAGAACTATCTTATACCCATCGCCAGAGAATTCAAGGATTTAAGGTATGGATAATTTGGTGTCAAATGAAAGCATGGATTCGGCAGGGGGTATAAAGCAGCTTACTGAGCTGAAGGATATTCTTTTTTCCCTTAAAAAAGAGGGGAAAAAGATCGTTCTTTGTCATGGTGTTTTTGACCTATTGCATGTGGGGCATATCCGGCATCTAAAAAAAGCAAAACAGCCAGGAGATATTCTTGTTGTTACGTTAACTCCTGATTGTTACGTCAATAAAGGGCCTAATCGTCCAGCATTCGAAGAGAATCTTCGTGCCGAAGCTATGGCAGCGTTAGGATTTGTTGATTATGTTTCTATTAATCAATGGCCAAATGCTGTGGAAACAATCAAGTTGCTTCAGCCTGATTTTTATGCAAAGGGGAGGGACTATAAAGAGGCTACACAAGATAAAACAGGCGGAATTGTTCTGGAGAAGGAGGCTGTTGAATCTGTTGGTGGGGAAATTTTCTATACCGAAGAAATTACCTTTTCCTCTTCTAGTTTGATCAACAAATACCTGCCAATTTTCTCTTCTGAAATGAGTGCATTTATTAAAGAATTTGCGAAAAGTTATACTTACCAAGGCATAGAAAATTATATTGAGAAATTGAAATCCTTGAAAGTTCTTTTGGTTGGTGATGCGATTATTGATGATTATCACTTTTGTCGAACAATGGGCAAGCCTGGAAAAGATCCCATTTTGGCAGCTTGCTACGAAAGAAAAGAAACTTTTATTGGAGGGGTTCTTGCTGTAGCAAACCACGTTGCAGGTTTTTCTCAACATGTAGATGTCGTGACTTTCCTTGGATCAGAGAAGTCCTATGAAGATTTTATCGGTGAAAGACTAGATCCAAAAGTAACTTCACATTTTCTTAAAATGGCGAAAGGTAAAACAACGATTGTAAAACGACGGTTTTTAGAAAGCTACCCTCTTCAAAAACTTTTTGAAGTTTACATGATGGATAATGATGAGGGAAGTCCGGATGATTCTAGTGCCTTGTGTAGCAAATTGGATGAGATAGTTGCGGATTACGATGTTGTTATTGTAACAGACTATGGACATGGGATGATGAGTCCGGAAGCTGTCAATCTTCTAGCTGAGAAAGCTAAGTTCCTAGCGGTAAATACACAGGTTAATGCTGGGAATCAGGCATTTAATACGATCTCCAAGTATCCACGAGCAGATTTCGTGAGTATTTCTGAAAATGAAATACGCATCGATGTCCGAAGTAAGAGGCGGCCATTAAAAGATATTATTAGAGAAGTCTCAGAAAAGCTAGGGGGATCTAAAATCATCGTGACAAGAGGAGTGGAGGGCGTAATCTGCTACGGTCCGAAGGAAGGCTTTGTTGAAGTTCCTGCATTTATGGGTAAAACTGTTGATAGAGTAGGGGCGGGTGATTCCGTATTGGCTGTAGCCTCGCTTTGCTCGCAGCAAAACATTCCCCTTCAAGTTGTGGGGTTGATTGGAAACGCTGTGGGTTTCCAAGCTGTGCAAACGGTAGGAAATAAGTCTTCAGTTAATAGAGATGCTTTACTGAGATCCCTTGAACATTGTCTAAAGTAATTGTAGGTGAACATGGTTAGTGCGGCGACGAAAAAAGAGAAAAAAGTAAAGATCTATGGCAGGAACTTGTTAGATGTTCTGGAATCATGCATTGCAACTGATGATATGGATGTTGAGCTTCCAATAGACCAAGCAAGTGATAGAGCGGTCGTAATGTTACGACATGTAAAATCTAAAGGAAAAAAGGTTATTTTGGTTGGGAACGGGGGAAGCTCAGCTCTCGTAGCTCACGTGAGTAATGATCTATGTAAATGTGATGAAATTCCAGCCATGGTTTGCACAGAGCAAAGCCTTTTAACAGCCTTGACGAATGATGAAGGCTATGATGTGGCTTTTGCCTGGCAAATATCTCTTCATGGGACAAAAGGGGACTTACTTATAGCGGTTAGTAGCTCGGGCCAGTCTGAAAATATAATAAAAGCAGTTGAGATGGCCAATGAGAAAGGAATGAAAGTAATTACTTTTTCAGGATTTTCTCCTGATAATGTCCTCCGTCAGATCGGCGAGTTAAATTTCTATATGCCATCTTCATCATATGGGATGGTGGAATTGTCGCATTCTGTCTTTTGTCATTATTTAACAGATCGTCTTGCCGTGAAATAGAGGTAAACGTAGCTTGAAGGGCCTGTGAAATGGATACAATTAAATCAGTTTTGGTTACGGGAGGTGCGGGATATGTAGGTTCTGCATTGATTCCGAAACTTTTGGATAAAGGGTATCGAGTCAAAGTTTTAGATCTCTTTTTCTTTGGAGTGGAAGCCCTTGATCAGGTAAAGGGTCATGAAAGACTTGAATTAATAAATGGGGATATTCGAGATCAAGGTTTGCTTCAGAATATACTTCCGGGTTGTGAGGCGGTAATCCATCTAGCCTGTATTTCCAACGACCCAAGCTTTGAATTGAATCCAGAATTGGGACGTGCTATCAATTATGACGCTTTTGGTCCATTAGTGGATATATCAAAAGAAAGCGGTGTCTCGCGTTTTATTTACGCTTCTTCTTCGAGTGTGTATGGCATCAAATCAGAACTCAATGTTACCGAAGAACTCTCTTTGCAACCTTTGACGGATTATTCGAAGTATAAGGCTATGTGTGAAGATGTCTTATTGGAGAAAAAGACAACGGGGTTCTCGACACTAATCATTAGGCCAGCAACAGTGTGTGGGTATGCTCCGAGGTTGAGGCTGGATCTTACAGTGAATATTTTGACAAATCATGCTGTAAATAAGCGGAAAATTAAGGTTTTTGGTGGCGAGCAACTTCGTCCTAACATTCATGTTGAAGATATGTCGGACCTCTATGTTAGGACTCTTGAGCTTCCTTCAAGTTTGATTGACGGCAAGGTTTATAATGCGGGGTATGAAAACCATTCGATAAAAGAAATTGCAGAAATGGTTCAAAGTCGTGTAGGTGATGATGTGCTTACGGAGACGACCCCTACTGACGATTTGCGTTCTTATCATATTTCATCCGCAAAAATTAAAGAAGAATTGGGGTTTTGTCCAAGATACAGTATCGGTGATGCTATAGAATCACTCCTTAAGGCATTCAATCAAGGAAGGGTTCCGAAGGCTTTTGAGGACAAAAAATACTATAATATAAAAACAATGCAGGAATTAAATCTTTAAAGGTTTTTGTAACTTTGAAATTATTAAGGTCGTGATATGACAGGGAAAAATAGAGTTTGTGTAATTGGAAGTAATAGTTTTTCTGCTATCGATTTTATAGACCTTTTGTTGAAGGAAGAAAGATTTAATGTATTGGGTGTTAGTCGATCTGCAATGAAAAATAAGCTTTTTCTGGCAGAAAGCCTTAGTTCTTCCGAAGACTTTCGGTATCATCAGATAGATTTAAATCATGAGATAGATAAATTATCTAGTCTTTTGGATGAGTTTGAACCTGAATATATAGTAAATTTTGCAGCGCAGAGTGAGGTTGCCCCAAGTTGGGAGCACCCAGAGCATTGGTATCAAACAAATGTTGTAGCTGTAACGAAGCTTACTCATATGCTTAAAGGTAAAAGCTACTTAAAGAAGTATGTACATATATCTTCACCAGAAGTCTACGGGGCTTGCTCAGGTAACGTTAAGGAAGAGGCACCATTAAATCCTAGTACTCCCTATGCAGCATCAAAGGCTGGAGGTGACCTTTCTCTTTTAACATACTATAAAAACTTTGATTTCCCTGTGACTTTTGTGAGAGCTACGAATGTTTATGGTGTTCGTCAACAACTATTTAAGATTATTCCACGATCAGCGATATATTTGAAATCGGATCGGAAAATAGAGCTGCATGGAGGAGGAGAGGCTATAAAGTCTTATATTCATATTCGTGATGTTTCTATTGGAGAATTAGCCATAATGGAGAATGGAAGAGTAGGAGAAATCTACCACTTATCTCCCGATCAAGGAATTAAAGTGAATGAGCTTGTTAAACACATTTGTTCCGCAATGAGATATGATTTCAACTCGTCTACGCGTATTGTAAAAGAAAGACTAGGGCAAGATGCTGCTTATGTGATTGATTCTTCTAAAGCTCGGCAGGAGCTTGGATGGAAGCCCAAGATTGGAATTGAGGAAGGTGTTGGTGAGATGGTTGGCTGGGTTGAAAAAAATTGGAAATCAATTCAAAGGCAGCCCTTAGAATATATTCATAAGCCTTAGAGGAGACAAATTATGAGTGACAAGCATTGGGATAGTGTTGTGGACTATATTGGAGATCCAAAATTAGAGCTGGGACCATGTTTTGCCTATCAAGCTTTAGAAACTCCTCGGCATTTGGTCTTTGTTTTTTCTCGTTATAAATTTGTATCTAAAATGCTTCAGTCGAAAAAAAAGGCGAGAGTATTGGAGATGGGATGTGGAGAAGGAATAGGAGCTCTGATTCTAGCCGAAGAAGGACACTCAATTGTAGGTGTTGATTTTGATGAGAAGCAAATTGCTTATGCGAAGGAGCACCTCGAGAATAAAACTAAATACGATCTAAACTTTCACCATGGTGATATTTTTGATATGAATTTAGGAAAATTCGACGCTGTAGTGAACCTTGATGTAATTGAACATGTTCCTAGAGAAGAAGAAGATATGTTCGTTCAAACAATGGTTGACCACCTCGACGATGACGGTTTTTGTCTGATAGGGACGCCTAATATTACAGCTCAGGAATATGCGTCAGAAATGAGCAAAAGAGGTCATATTAATCTATATGATGCAGAACGGTTGCAAAGCTTGTTGTTGAAATACTTTAAAAATGCATTTGTCTTCGGAATGAATGATGAAGTTGTTCACACGGGTTTTCACCCAATGTGTCATTACATAATGGTTTTAGCTTGTGGAAAGAGATAGTTTTCAGGGAAATATTATTGTAACGGGTGCAAGTGGATTGGTTGGCGCTCATCTTGTTCATGCCTTGGAAAATCAAGGAAGAACGGGTCTTTATGGACTATATAATTCACATCCTTGTCGTTTTCAAAACTGTATTGTAAAGCAAGTTGATATTACAGATCGAGAGGCGATACTTAGCTTAAGTACTCTTGAGCCAAAACTAATTATTCACTGTGCTGCGATTGCGAACATTGCTTTTTGTGAAAGCAAACCAGAGCTTTCATACAAAGTGAATGTTCAGGGAACTCGTAATTTAGTAGATTTGGCAAAAGAGTGTCAGGCTAAAATGGTCTATCTTTCAACAGATGCCGTATTTGATGGGAAAAGAGGAGACTATCTTGAAAAAGAAGAGCCTTTTCCATTGAATCAGTATGGAAGAACAAAATTAAAAGGGGAGCAATGCTGTAGCGGAATGCTCCCTGACGCTTTGATTGTACGCTTTAATACATTTGGTAAATATCTGTTTAGTCAGAAAAAGAGTTTTGCTGAAAATATTGCTGAGAGTTTACAGCAGGGAAGGGAATATTCGGCATTTGCCGATGTTGTATTTGCTCCTCTATACGTAAAAGAACTCGTAAGGATTGTTTTGGCTCTTATAGAAAAGAATGCAGGTGGAATCTATCACGTTGTAGGATCCGAGATTCTCACGAAGTATCAATTTGCTTTGAAAGTAGCGGAAATTTTTGGCTATGATAGCTCACTTGTTAAAAAGGGGAGTATTGATAGCCAGCCTATTCCAAGGGAAAAGAAGCTGAACTTGTGCAACATAAAAATGCTTGGAGCCCTAGGGGAAAAATCGACTCCAGGCATTGAGCGCATGCTAATAGAATTCTGCTCTTCGCTATTAGATAAAAAAGTTTATTGATTCTAGTGGTGTTGTTGCATAAAACATTCGTATACAAGAGGCTTATGATTAACATTTTACCACCGATACCACAGAGGGCACAGAGGGCACAGAGAGAATAAAAAATCACAGATGAGTTGATAGCATATTCTGAGAGACTTTATGCATTTTTCTATCTCTCTGTGCTCTCGGTGGTTAAATAAATGATTGTAAACGTATTAAGTTATGCAACAACGCCGATTCTGGTCTTTCAGTGGAGAAATCGAAGCTTTGTTCGATCTTACCTGCTTTTATAGTTGACTATACTAAATTAAATTATGAGGAGATGATGGCTGAATTAAATTTTGCTGATAAACAAGCAGCTGTAAAACGTGACTATGACAAAAGAGCAAGAGAAAAAACGGATGAGGTCATCAAAGTTGCAAAACAATACGGAAAAGAATTCTTTGATGGGGACCGTCTGTATGGCTATGGAGGCTATCATTACGACGGCAGATGGGTGCAGGTGGTTGAACGGATGAAGGAGCATTACGGCTTGAGCGAGGATGCGGCTATACTCGATATCGGTTGTGCAAAAGGATTTCTTCTTCATGACTTCAAACAATGTATGCCTAAAAGTACGGTAAGAGGAATAGATGTAAGTCGATATGCCATTGATTGTTCAATGGAAACTGTCAAGCCTCACTTAGAAGTGTGCAGCGCAGAAAAACTACCGTATGCGGATAATAGCTTTGATTTAGTACTTTCTTTGACCACAATTCATAACCTGCACCTTGAGCCTTTGAAGGATGCTTTGAAGGAAATTCAACGCGTTTCACGTGGAAAAAGTTATATTACAGTTGATGCTTGGAGAAATGATCAAGAGAAAGAAAACCTGAGAAAGTGGGTGCTAACAGCCGAAACAGCATTACATGTTGATGATTGGGAAAAGCTTTTTGGAGTAGTGGGTTATACCGGAGACTACGGATGGTTTATCGCAGAGTGATTCTAGATATTTTAAAACTAGAGCCCCGACTTGAAAAAAAACTATTTAGACAATAGCATGTAAGGTCTAGGTCGTGTATTAAAATTAGGGAATGTCTGATTTTGAGGGCATTTTTTTATAATTTTGGATCGCTCACAACTCTCCATACTTAGACAAGTAGGTGAGTTGGGTGCGATTCAAAAGTGTGGATAAAGGCTCCAAAAGCAGTGTTTCGTAATTTTAATACACGACCTACTTCTATGTGGGAAAATGTGGGGCTTGGTACCAATGAAAGAGGAAAGAATTAAGGAACTTGATCAGATCTGTAGACAGGTAAGGTATAAGACGATTGAGATGTCTCATTTGGCAAAAACACCCCACCTGGGTTCTTCGTTATCATGTATTGATATCCTTGTAGCTTTGTATTGGAGGGTTCTTCAGATTGACCCCAAGAAGCCAAATTCCCCTGAACGTGACAGACTCATCCTTAGCAAAGGTCATGCAGCGTTGGCATTATACGTGACACTTTGCGAAAGGGGCTTTTTTTCAGAAGAAATACTCGCAACGTATAATAAACCAGGAAGTTCCCTTGCAGAGCATCCTGGGCCTTATTGTGTTCCAGGAATAGAGGCCGCAACAGGTTCCTTAGGTCATGGATTGTCTATTGGTGTCGGCAAAGCGATGGCTGCAAAAATTCTTAATAGAAAAACTAAAGTATTTGTTGTGATGAGCGATGGTGAGTGCAACGAAGGCTCTAGTTGGGAGGCTGCAATGATGGCTCCTGCACATAATCTTGATAATATTACTGCAATCGTCGACTACAATAAATGGCAAGCAACGGGTCGTAGTAATGCTACTTTAGCATTGGACCCTCTAAAGGACAAATGGGAAGCATTTGGCTGGAGTACCAGGGAAGTTGATGGGCATAGCATAGAAGAGATCCTTAAGGCTGTAAACCCTCATGCGATAGAGAAAGGGAAGCCGACAGCTATAATAGCTCACACGATCAAAGGCAAAGGGGTATCTTTTATGGAGGACGATAATAATTGGCACTATCGTATTCCGAATGAGGATGAAATTATTGCTGCTCGTAAAGAGCTGGGATTGGTGTAAATATGAGAAATTCATTTGCCTCAGAGCTTACTGCAATTGCTTCAGAAAATGATAAGGTCGTTTTATTGTCTGGAGATATTGGTAACAGACTTTTTGATGACTACAAAAAAAAATTCCCCAATCGCTTCTACAACTGTGGAGTTGCGGAAGCTAATATGACAGGTGTCGCTGCAGGAATGGCTCTTTCTGGCTTACACCCCATAACCTATACGATAACGCCATTTGCTACGACTCGCTGTCTTGAGCAGATTCGTGTAGATCTGTGTTATCATAACTTGCCAGCAGTCATTGTTGGAGTTGGAGCTGGATTGTCTTATGCAGGGCTTGGAGCCACACATCATTCCTGTGAAGATATTGCTCTAATGCGGGCTTTGCCAAATATGACAGTGATTTGTCCTGGGGATGCAATAGAGGTTCGTCATTCTCTTAGAGAAGCTTTGAAGTTAAAGGGGCCGGTGTACATTCGCTTGGGGAAAAAAGGGGAGCCTCTTATTCATAAGCAGAATGTAGAGTTTACTTTAGGAAAGGCGATAAGTATTCGTGAGGGGGATGACGTCTGTCTTCTAGCAACAGGAAATATTTTACCTTTAGCAGCCGAAGTAGGAGATAGGCTGGCTGCGGGAGGGATTTCTACGAGGGTCTTAAGTTGCCACACTGTAAAGCCGCTTGACATTGAGATTCTAACGGAAGTTTTTGAACAATACCCTCTGGTTGTGACTCTAGAAGAACATAGTCTCATCGGAGGCTTTGGTTCTGCAGTAGCGGAATGGCTTGTAGATCAACCAGTAAGAAAAGCGAGGTTACTCCGGCTGGGAACAAGGGATGAATTTTGTCACCATGCGGGAGGACAAAATTATGCCAGGAAGTACTTTTCTCTTTCTGTTGAAGATATTTTACAGAAAATACTTAACCTGTATCAGATTGATAACGCAAGGAAACACATACCATGTTAATTGGTGTCGACTTCGACAATACGATTGTCTGCTACGATCAACTTTTTCACACAGTGGCATTGGAGCAAAACCTAATTCCACCATCATTTCCAGCTTGTAAATCAGAGGTCCGAGATTTCTTAAGAGAAAGAAATAAAGAAGATACTTGGACAGAGATGCAAGGATATATTTATGGTAAAAGGATGGTTGAAGCTAAGCCTTTTCCTGGGGTTGTAAATTTTTTCCGAGAATGCCACAACAGAGATATAGAGGTATATATTGTCAGTCACAGGACCCAGCGTCCTTATCTAGGTAAACAATATGACCTTCATCAGGCAGCGGAAGAATGGTTAGGAGTACAAGGATTTTATGATCCAAAAGGTATTGGCCTTACCCAAAATAAAGTATATTTTGAACTTACGAAAGAAAAAAAAATAGAGCGTATTAAGACTTTACAATGCACTCATTTTATAGACGATCTTCCCGAGTTTTTAGGTGACCCGAGTTTTCCAGAGGGCGTGGAACGTATTAATTTTGTCCCAGGAGATCCCAGGGTTACTGACGAAAGGTTCCAGCGACTATCGTCGTGGCAAGACATTCAGGAGAGCCTCTTTCGGCTATTAAAAACATGAAAAAGCATAACTCATTTCAGAAAGATGTAGATGACCTTCTTGTGAGAGCAGGTTGGTCACAATCGGATGAATATCGATTGATTGGTATCGATGGAGGGAAAAATAACAAGCTGTTTAAAGTAGAGGGTAAGGAAGATAATGTAATTATCAAACGCTTCTATAAACATGCGAGTGATTCTCGAAACCGGCAATTCTCAGAGTTTTCTTTTGCTCAATTTGCTTGGGATCGAGGAATACGGAGTATTCCTCGACCGATCGATCAAGATACTAAGCGAGATATTTGTATATACGAGTTTGTGGATGGTCGTCCTTTTAAGGAAGAACAAGTAAATGATTATGCAATTGATGAAGCCATAAAGTTTTTTAAAGATCTCAACTTTGGTGGAGTTTTTCAAAATGGGCAACATCTCTCTAGGGCAGCAGAGGCATGTTTTACTATGAATGAGCATTTTCATTGTGTAGATAAGCGTGTGGAAAGGTTACAAAGTGTGGACGAGCGTGACTCGAAATCAGAGGTATCTATTCACTTGCGAAAGGAGATTCCTAATTTATGGGAGGTCATTAAGCAAAGGGTACAAAAAGCTGCGGGGGTTTGTGAAATAGACTTAGACCGGAAATTGGAGACTTCAGAATGGTGCCTTTCGCCTTCGGACTTTGGATTTCATAATGCTCTTTTAACCGCAGATGACGAGATAAAGTTTTTTGATTTTGAATATGCGGGATGGGATGACCCAGCAAAGACGATTTGTGATTTTTTCTGTCAAGTAAGTGTTCCAGTGTCGGAAAAGTATTATAAAAAGTTCTCTACTGCAATAGCAGACTGCTTTCCTGATACAAAAGAAAAGCTTCTTCAAAGAGCCAGGCTTTTACTTCCTGTTTACAGGCTTAAGTGGTGCACTATTGTACTAAATGATTTTCTCCCAGAAGGAGAATCCCGCCGTCGTTTTGCACAAGGGAAAGTGGCTGATAAGGTTCGGAAAAGGGAGCAGTTAGCAAAGTCCCGGCTTCTTTTTAACGCCATTCAGAGCGATCTGAATATTCTAGGTAAGGACAGTTATGTCAAATAAGCAAATTATCATCAAAGAGATGAAAGCTGCTATTTTGGCAGAATTACATCAGGATCTTGTAGTTGATACTATTCAGTTACCTTCGACATTAACTTATGGGCAAGTATTGGTCAAAGTTCTTTATAGCAGTATTTGTGGATCGCAGATTGGGGAAATAGACGGAGCAAAAGGAGAAGATAAATACTTACCTCACCTTCTTGGGCACGAAGGTTCTGGAGAGGTACTTGAAATTGGTCCTGGAGTTCAAACCGTTATGAAGGGAGATCATGTAGTCTTACACTGGAAGAAAGGCAGTGGGATTGATGCGCAGATGCCTAAGTATAAATGGAAGGGGAGATGTTTAAATGCTGGTGCCATCACTTCTTTTAATGAGTACGCTGTAATATCTGAAAATCGACTTACTTCTATACCTAAGGATTTTGACTCTCAACATGCAGCTCTGTTGGGTTGTGCAGTGTTAACAGGCTTGGGAGTTATTACGAATGATGCGCAAGTTAAAATCGGAGAATCCATTGTTGCATTAGGGGCTGGAGGTGTCGGTCTTAATGTTATTCAAGGGGCCTCTATGGTTTCAGCTCATCCAATTATTGCGGTGGATCTGTATGATAAGAAACTTGAATTAGCTAGAAGTTTTGGAGCTACACACACATTGAACGCCAAAAATACCGATGTCAAAAAGGAAATAATGAATATCCTCGGTTCTGATGGGGCGGATGTTATAGTAGAAAATACAGGTAATGTGGACTTGATTGAAATGGCATATGAGTTGACAAAACCTCAAGGTCGTACAATTCTTGTGGGAGTACCAAAGCATGGTCAGAAAGCTTCTCTTTACACACTTCCAGTACATTTTGGGAAAATACTCTCTGGATCACATGGTGGAGAGGCAAAACCAGAAAAAGACATACCTCGTTATATAAATCTTGTTAATGCCGGGAAATTACAACTGGATGGCTTAATTACTCACCATTTTGATTTCAACGATATCAATCTTGCTATTCGTCAAATGAAAGCCGGTGAAGTTACAGGTAGATGTATGCTCAAAATGTGTTAATTTAAATTCTATCTCCAGGTTTCTTGAAAAAATAAATTGACCCTGTAGAAGGGGATCTGTCATCATCCGAGCGATAGTCTACGATATAGGAGATATCGCAATTGGATACAAAGTTTCTCATAGTTTCGAATGTGCGTTGTGGAGCAACTTGGTTACAGGAAATACTGGGGAGAGTTCCCGGTGTTGAATGTGCATTAGAACTTCGATGGCTTTCGGATTCTCCTAAATTTGCTTATCGTGAAAATATAAAGAATGGGGATTCTAGTTTATATCGTTATTTTGAAAAGTCTCGAATAGACGCAGATGTAGTGGGTGCTAAGCTCCTTTTGGATCCTCAAGCTTATGAAGAGGATGATTTTGCAGAGATATATAAATCTGTAGAAGAAGATGTACGTATAATACACATCCAAAGACCCTATAAAGAGATACTCAGGTCAATCATTCAAAATCAGGGTTATTCAATCACGTTATCAGAAGGAGCTTCTTGCTTCAGTCGGGGGATCAGAGATGCCCAAATGCAGCAGACGCAGGGTGAAGTTGTAATGCCTGCTGGGAAATGTGGGGAGGTCGTGAAAGCATTGTATGCGAATGATCGTTTTTTCCATCGCTTCCAGGAGAGAGATGAGTGTTACATCCAGGTTGAATATGAAGAGATATCTGAAAGACTTTATGACTTGGTGAGTTTTCTGGGTTTGCATGTTTCCAATGTGGCTGTGACTACTATCAAAATGAATTCGGATTTCAGAAAGCTTCCTGAGAAAAGGATTCCAAATGTATTAAAGTATAGCAAAGTACAATCAGTTCTAAAACTATATGAGAGTTTGAGGATTTTACTTAAAAACACTAGCTACCTTAGTGAGACAGTTTGTCAAAAGATTTTCCAAAGCGAGCTATTAGAGAGATCAGCACTGGTTTATAATCAAGCTGTAGATAAAAGCTGTTATCCTATAACGGTTTTTGTGGATCTTACTCCTGGGTCAGACTTTTTGGAGGAATTTTTTTTTCAAAGGACTATTGGAAAAGATCCCAGAACACTTTTGATAATATTTTCTGCTGTAGAAGTTGTGAGGGAGATCCTCTTTGACAGTAGATATGTTCATCTTCTAAAAGAGGGATCTCTTAAGATTTGGCATATCATGGATTGGGAAGAGCAGTTGGGAAAAGAACTTGTAAATATACGCTCACCTTTTCAGCATTGTGAAAGTATAATTTCTATTGAGGGGCACCCCGTTGCAAAAAGAATTCAGAAGCTTTTGAGTAGGGCATGTAGCAGCTATATTTTGAGGGTGGAAAAGTCTAGAGGATTTTTCAATCGTTATTATTTGAGTAGAGAATTTAAAGAGCGTTTGAATCAAATAAAGAAAGGAGCTTCTCCAAGAATTTATATTGAAAGAGCCTGTTCTTCTATAGCGATAAAGCGCTTTTCGAATCATTGTGCAAAGAGCTTTCGGGAGATAGGCTGTGAAGTATTTATCCATGATCCGTGTAAAGGCGGATGTATAGATTATACATATGCTATGGAGTTGGAAATGGAAGCATTCCTTCCAGACCTTGTTGTTAGGAGTCCAAATATAATAGAGGGTTATGAAAATATTGGCCTTAATTCTACAGAGGTCCCAATTTTATATTCTATGCAAGATACACAGCCTCATTTGGATTGCACACAATTTTTGAGACACTTCCCTCTAAGAAAAAAAGACTTACTTTTTTTTATTTTGCCAAGATTTAAAGAAGTTTATCTGAGTGCGGGAGCTTTAAGCTCTCAACTGATTTGTGACTATATCCCAACAGAAATGTCGTCGTTCGACTTGGATGAGTATGCGGCTGAAGCTCGGATTGATGTCGGATACGTCAAAACGATGCCAGAAAGACTGTGCCTTAAAGAAATCTTCGACTGTAGAACTGAAGAAGACAAGCTGTTGGCTGAGCAGTTGGAGAAAAAAATTGCCTTAATGGTTCGTCAAAAGGGAGCTATAGACTTATTGGAAGTGATGTCATGGGGGAAAACGAGAAAGCAAAAAGAATCTCTTCACTCCTATTACCACTCATGTATGAGCTTGATGTATATGGAGCATTTACAGACAGAGGGTTTTGAATTAGGACTTACTGGGAGAAATTGGGAGCAATTCCCTGCTCTCAAAAAGTTTACTTTGGGGCATGTTGAGAGTAGGGAAAGCTATCAATTGCGTTTCTTGAACAACAAGATTAATTTATCGATAAACCCCTTTGCCCAACACCACCCTCGAATATTGGAGGGGGGGATCTGTGGAGCATTTTTCTTGGTTTACAGAGTTCCTGAAAAGATATCCTGGTGCAATATTTCAAAAGACTTGAAGCCTGGAAAGCATTTTGATTTTTTTGCTTCTCCTGAAGAACTTGTGGATAAGTGCAAATACTATCTTTCCAGACCCGACTTAAGGGAAAAGATAGGAAATAACCTAAGAGCTGTAGTTCAAGAAAGGTTTTCTTATAAGAGGCTTTGTTCGGAATTTCTTGCCCGTTTTAGATCATCAATAGACTTGGGAGAGTTGTGTGAGTAAAAAGTTTCTTATAGTAGGCAATATTCGTTGTGGAGCAACTTGGCTACAGGCGATGCTTAATACTTTGAGGGAAGTTCGGTGCGATGATGAGCTTAGGTGGGCATCTTCTGTGGCTTCCTTGAGCTATCAGATATGCATAGATGACGGGGAGTTCAATCTTTCTAAATATCTTGAAAAGGAGACAGGTGAAGCTGAAATCGTTGGGTCGAAGCTATTAATGGATCCTCGAAAATATTTCGATGGAGAATTGAAGCTTTTCTCGGAAGCTATGGAATCAGGTATGAATATAATTCACATACAGCGCCCTTATGAAGAGATCTTAAAATCGATAATACAAAATCAGGGTTATTCCGTTAGTGCAAGACCTGGTGAAGAAATTAGCAATGTCTTAAAGGGTATTGCAGAGACCTTGGCAATTCATAAGAACTTGGAGAAAAAACTTTCTTCGAGGGAGTGCGAGGAAATTATATCAGCTTTATTTGCAAATGATCGATTTTTATCTGGATTACAAAAAGATAAACAACGCTATTTTCAAGTAGATTATAGTGAAATTTCCAAGAAGTTTGCTGACATAGTTAAGTTTATTGGCTTGGGATATTCGCCCCCTCCATTCTATTTCCTTCAGATGAAGTGTGGATTGAATAAGCTCCCCTCTAAGGAAGTTCCAAATATTTTGCGATATAGCAAAACGCGTAAACTTCTTCAGTCTTATGAAGAAATGCGTCTATTGTTGAAGAATATGAATTATCTTAGCGAAGTAGCTTGTGCGGGGCTTTTGCGAACTCATAATGACAAGACAGAAGTGCCGGTATATGATGCTCCTCTCTTAGAGAGTCACGGTCCTATAATCGTCTTTGTGGATACTTCTCCATCAATAAAGTATCTTGAAGGTTTTATTGAACAACAGGAAAAAGAGAAGTATCCTTTAAATATTCTGGTGATTTTTTCTTTTATGGCTGTCGTTAAAGGGATTCTTTTAGATGACAGGTTCTGTCGCTTTATCGAAAAGGGGACGCTTAAGCTTTGGTATTCTTTGGAATGGGAAGAAAATCTTGAAGGAGAGATATCTAATTTACGTTCTCCCCTACACAGTTGTAATACAGTAATTGCGCAGGGAGGACATCCGTTTGCCGATAAAGTGCGGACAACTATCTATCAGACGCGAGTAGCTTACTTAAATGAATTAGAAGAATCCAGAAGGGGTATTGAAGCTTACTATCAGAGTGCGGAATTTCAAAGTAGACTGGATGCAATACAAAAGGGAACAAAACCGAAGATATATCTTGAGAGAACTTGTGTCTCAGTTTCAGTTAAGCGTTTTACAGACTATTGTGCAGGGTGTTTTAAAGAGATGGGCTGCGAGGTTTATGTGCATGAGCCCTGCTCTTATGGAATGGTGGATTATATGTATGCTACGGAATTGGAGTTGTCCCGAGAGAAGCCAGACTTATTTGTCAGAAGTCCTAACTTTACGAAAGGTTTTCGGGCAATAAACTCTTCTAGTCAGGTACCCACTCTTTACTCAATTCAGGATGTAGGTCCTCATTTCGACGCAGCTCACAATTTGGCACAAGAGCCTTTGAATAAGCATGACCTGCTTTATTTTCTCTTACCAGGTTTTAAAGAAGCGTATTTAGTTTCAGGAGTACCCGAATTACAGATGATTTGTGACTATTTGCCTACAAGGATGCCGAAAAAAGAAATTTCCGTGCCTAGTGAAGATGAGATGTTTGATATCGGTTATGTAAAAACAATGGGTGCAAGTTTATCGCTTACTGAAATTATTGTGTGCAAGGATGAAAAAGATATATCAGAGGTGAAAGAGCTTGAGGAATTGATTTTACAGCGAGTGCGTTCAGCCAAAGGAACACTTCGCTCAGAAGTTATGTCATGGGGGAGAGATCGGGAGGAGCAAGAGAAGCTGCTTTCTTATTATCACAGGCAACTTAGTGCATACTTTATAAAATTACTCAACAGAGAAAAGTATAGCTTGGGTTTAACAGGAAAGAATTGGGACAAGATTCCCAGTCTTAAGAAATATAGTTTAGGGCATTCAGAGAATAGAGAAGAATATCACCAAAGGTTTCTTCGTAATAAAATTAACCTTTCTATTAACCCATGGAGCGAACACCATTTACGTATTTTAGAGGGGGGGAGTTGTGGCGCATTCTTTTTGGTCTATAAGGTTGCTGATGAAGTTGTGGATTCAAGGATGGCCGAAGAACTTGTTTCAGGAGAGCATTTTGACTACTTTTCTTCTTCAGAAGAATTGCTGGAAAAAAGCAGATATTACTTAGCAAGGCCGGATCTGAGGAGTAAAATAGGAAACAATTTAAGAGAATTAGTTAAAAAGAGGTTTTCTTATAAAAGATTATGCTCTGAGTTTTTGAATCGTTTTAAAACATTGATCGAGAAAGGAAGCTATTGTGAAAGTTAAATTTCTGATAGTGGGCAACGTTCGCTGTGGAGCTACTTGGTTACAAAGCCTGCTTTCCAAAAGTGATCAAATTTCTTGCGGTGAAGAATTGAGATGGCGATCTAGTGCTTCCTCTTCAAAACATCGAGTACATATAGAACAGGGGTCTTTTGACGTTTCTGAATACCTAGGCACAAAGGAAGCATTCGCAGAGATTGTAGGCTCCAAACTTCTTCTTGATCCCCAAAGGTATGACGATGAAGATTTGTCAAAATTCTTGGGGTCAGTGGATTCAGATACACGTATTGTACATATACAGAGGAATTACAAAGATATACTGAAATCTATAATACAGAATCAGGGATACAGGATTTCCAAGCATCTTCCTGCTCAACCCTCCAATGTTTTGCAGGGGATTTTAGAATTGCAAAAGGACTCTCCTAAGAGGGAGCAAAAGTTTTCTGTAAAAGAGTGTGAAGCGATCACTGCAGCATTGTATCAGAATGACAACAGGATTTCTTTGATTCAAAAGGACAGGAGTAAGTATTTAGCTATAGAATATGAAGAGATTCAGGAGCAATTGCCAAATATACTTAAATTTATAGGGGTCGAAACCTATGCAACGCAGGCGCCGAAGCTAATTGCAGCTAGTGAGCTGAAAAAACTACCTAAAATGAAAGAACCGAGTGTATTGAAGTATTCAAAGACACAGAATTTTCTAAGGGCATACGAAGGCCTTCGAACCTTTCTTTTGAATATAAATTATATTAGCGAGGAGGCAAGGAGTTCTCTAGGGGATACAGAAATTTTCAACTCAGAAGTTAAAGTTTACCAACAACCTTTAGGAAACAACCACTTCCCCGTAAGTGTTTTTGTCGATATTCTTCCGAGTCATGAGTTTTTAGAGAAATTTTTTAAAGAAGATGTCCTCGGGAAGGACCCGGTAAGTATTGTCATAATATTCTCTAATATATCAGTTGTGAAGGAGATATTACTCCATAGTAGTTACAAAAAGCTTATCTCTCAGGGGAATATTAAGCTTTGGCATATATCAGAATGGGATAAGAAATTTATTCAAGAGTTGGAAAACCTCCGTTCTCCCCTCCCATGCTGCAATAATATCGTAGTGCAGAGAAATCATCCTTTAGAGAGTTATATTCGTGCGGCTTTGCTTCAGGGACGGGAAAATTTTGTAAAACGTCATTCAGCAGCGCGAAAAATTATCGAAGAGTATTATCAAAGTACGGCTTTTCAAAAGCGGCTGAAAAATATTCAGAAAGGAGAGAAACTCAGATTGTATTTTGAGAGGGCCTGTACATCAATAGCTGTAAAACGTTTTACAGATAATTGTGCAGAGTCTTTTAGGAAGCTCGGTCATGAGGTATTTGTTCATAAGCCTTGTTCCGGAGGGGCAATCGATTTAGTGTTCTCTTCTGAAATAGAGGTGGCGAGCTTTAAGCCAGACTTGATAGTTCGTAGCCCGAATATTGTTAAGGGATATCAAGACATGGTATTTTATCAAGGAGTGCCCTCTCTATATTCTCTTCAAGATCGAGGACCACATCTCGATTGCGCCAGGTATTTAGAGAAATCACCTCTTTCTAAGCACGACATCTTGTTTTTCCTGCTCCCAGACTTTCATAAGATATACATTGATGCAGGTGCAAAAGAGTCACAACTGCTTAAGGGTTTTATTCCGGCAGAGGAGGCAAAGTTTGACGTTGAACTTTTTAAAGCTAATGAAAATGTTGAAGTGGCATATGTTAAAACCCTATTCCCATATAGGCATGTAAGAGATCTTTTTGAGGCGGAAACAGATGAGGAGAGAAAACAAGCTGATCGTTTAGAAGAGAAAATTTTGGACACAGTTGAAACTGAAGGGGCCATTGACCCCATGCGGGTAGCAGCATGGGGACTGGACAGAATTCAGGAAGAGACTCTTCTTTCTTATTATCATAGCAAATTTAGTTTGAAATATATTGAGTTTCTTAGGAAAGAAGGCTTTGAATTAGGTTTGTCAGGGGCCAATTGGGACCTCATCCCAGGGTTAAAAAGATATTGTTTGGGGCACGCAGAAAGTAGGGAAGACTATCAAATGCGTTTCTTAAGCAATAAGATTAATTTGTCTATAAACCCTTGGGATCGGTTTCATCCAAGGGTTTTTGAAGGAGGGGTTTGTGGTGCATTCTTTCTTGTATTCAAAGTTCCGGAAGAGCTCACCTCTTGTAGAATGCCTGATGAAATGATTCCAGGAACACATTTCGATTATTTCTCTACGCCGGAGGAGTTAAAAGAAAAATGTTGTTATTATTTGGATAATGAAAAATTACGTAAACAGATAGGCCAAAATCTTAGAAAATTGGTTCAAGAACATTTTTCCTATACAAAGCTATGTTCGGAGTTTTTGATACGTTTTAGATCATCGATAGAAAAAGGAAATGAGTCGTGATTACTAAATTTCTTGTAGTAGGAAATGTTCGTTGTGGAGCTACATGGCTGCAATCAATTCTTGCAGGTAGCGAAGGTATTGTGTGTGATGAAGAGCTTAGATGGATGTCAAGAAGCGATGAGGAGTGTTTCCGCGTAAAAATGGATAAGGGCACTTTTGCTCTTTCGGAATATTTAAAAGGGACGTATTCGAAAGGTTCAATCGTTGGGTCGAAAATGTTGTTAGATCCTCAGGTCTATTCTGATGAAGATTACTCGAATTTAAAAAATATTATCGATCCGAGCATTCTTCTTATCCATGTGCACAGGAACTATCGGGATATTCTGAAGTCCATTATCCAGAATCAAGGGCATGTAATAGAAAGGGATGAGAAGAGAAAACTTCCTCCGATTCTTCAAAAAATTCGAGATAGTCGGGATAATTCAAGAAGTGAAGAAATTAAGTTGTCTTCCAGACAATGTACAGACGTACTGGGGGCTTTGTATAAGAACGATCAGTTTTTCACTAAATTACAACTTCACGCCCATAAATATTTCCAGGTTGAGTATGAAGATATCCCAGCACGGCTTCCGGATATATTAGAATTTATGGGGTCAGAAGTTCATACGCCTACTTTTGTAGAGAGTTTGTCTAATTGTGCCTTGAAGAAAAATCCAGAGAAAAAGCTTCCCAATGTTGTGAAGTACAGCAGAATTAAGACAGCGGTAAATTACTATGAGAACTTAAGGGGAGGCTTGAAAAACATAAGTTATCTAAGTAAATGTGGCCAGAATGCATTGCTGAGTTCTGACTCAGAGAGTCGAGAGAAATATTTATACGATGGGGCGCTTGATGAAAGCCATCTACCCATTATGGTGTTTGTTGATATTGTTCCTGGAAAAGAATATCTTGTTCAGTTTTTTCAAAGGCAAAGAGTTCAAAAAAATAGCATATTGATAATATTTTCTTTTCCCGATCTGGTGAGGGATTTTCTTGCTATTAGTGAGTGTCAAGAGGCGATCAAAGAAGGCCTTATAAAGATTTGGTATGTGGATGAATGGAAGAGTCTTTTGGAGAAAGAATTTGAAAATCCAAGGTCTCCTCTAAACTTGTGTAAGACTGTGGTGACGAGTGATAAAAAGAGTGCCTTAGCAAGAGAGGTATCAGCAGTCGTTTTTCAGGGAGTGATTGACTACCTACAAATATTTTCGAAAGGTAGGGAGTCGATAAAAGAATATTACAAGGGTGATGTATTTCAAAATCGTTTGAAGAGTATCGCTCAAGGAGAATTACCACGAGTATATCTTGAGAGAGCTTGTGATTCTGTTGCTGTAAAGCGCTACACAGATGGCTGTGCTGAGAGTTTCAAGAGTCTGGGATGTGAAGTGTTTGTGCATGATCCTTGCCATGGTGGTTCAATTGATTTGGAGTATGCCTCCATTATAGACGTAGACCGTTATAAGCCAGATTTGTTTATTAGAAGTCCAAATACATTAAAATATGATGGTGAAATTGACTTTGGAAAAGATCTTCCAACTATTTATTCCATACAGGATCTTACTCCTCATTTTGAGTGTGTTGAGCTTCTTACAAGAACACCTATAAACAGACATGATATTATTTTCTTCTGGGTCGAGGAGTTTATACAGCAATATTGCAATGCTGGAGCAAAGCCCTCGCAATTACTCTGTGACCATATCCCAACCACGAATGCTGTAATTGACTTGAAAGGTATAGCGGAAGAGAAATCAATAGATATTGGTTTTGTTAAAACCATGGATAAAGACAAGCATCTTAGGGATTTTCCAGGGTTTGACGAAGAGAAAGAAAAGCCTGTAGCAGATTTTTTTGAAAACAAGATTTTTTATACTGTCAGGGGACAAGGGGCAATAGCTGTTGAGGAAGTTCTTTCTTGGGGAAAAAAAAGGGTGCAACAGGAATCTCTACTCTCCTTTTACCACACTCAGCTTAGTTATTATTATATAGACCTGCTCCATCATGAGAAGTATACACTGGGTGTTACCGGGAAGAACTGGGAGGGTTTCTCCCATTTGAAACAACACTGCTTGGGGCATGCAGAAACCCGAGAAGAATACCAGTCGCGTTTTCTTAAAAACAAAATTAATTTATCAATAAACCCTTGGTCAGAACATCACCCACGGATATTGGAGGGAGGAATGTGTGAGGCATTTTTTCTGGTATTCCATGTCCCGGAAGAACTGGCTTGGTGTAAAATGGCAAAAGAATTTATTCCAGGGGAGCACTTTGACTATTTTTCTTCCCCAAGCGAGCTTTTAGAGAAATGTCAGTTTTACCTGGAAAGACCAGAGCTGAGGGAAGAAATAGGACGTAACCTCAAAAAGCTTGTTCAAGAGCGTTTTTCATATGAAAGACTCTGTACTGAATTTATTAGGAAGTTCCGCTCTTCGCTGCAGAGTGAAGATTAGAGCTGCCTATTTGTCTTCCTGTGTATTGTCTCGGAATCTCTTTTCGAAAATTTCAAGGTAGTATTGAAAGCGCTCTGTGTAGGCTGCGCCATCCTTCACAGGAGGGAGAAACTCTACAGACCTTAGGAGGGGCTCGTCGTTTAAGGGCTTTTGAGTTTTGTTTATTTTCTGAGAAGAAGGAGGAAGATGTTTTTGTTTGCTTTGGTTTTGTTTTTTGGAAGACTTTTTCTGATTTCGATTACTGATCCAGTTGATAAAGTCATGAACACTTTGGGTATGGGCTCCTAAGCTTCGACATCTTCTGGCAAGGCCTTTGTCTGAAGTAACAACAAGTTCCTTACGAGGGTTGTCCAGGAGCTGGAGGGCGTCGAGGATATAATCATCGGCAGTTTCACTCTCTCCGGTAAAAATCAATTCTACACTATCAAAGTGTGAGCGGCTAAGATCGTTTGTCGTGTAAGCTGCATCAAAGACGATAGTTATATCTAGGTTGAGAAACTTAGCTGTTTCATTAAGATCAGAAATGAATTGTTCACGATCACTTTGAAAGGAATGGTCATCTGTTGAAAAGCGTAAAAGAAGGTTGTAACCATCAATAAAGTAATGCATGAACCTATGTGGATCAATTTTTTAAGAGAGGCTCAAGAAGTAATAAGAACTTGTCAAACGCCTTTCTACGATGAGAGATTCGGTTTTTAGTTGCTTCTGTAAGTTCAGCAAAAGTTTTGGTATATCCGTCCTTTAGGAAAAGGGGATCATAGCCAAAACCATTCCCCCCTTGCTCTTTAGAAATAATAGAGCCTTCGCAGATCGCACTGACACTCTTTGCTTGTTTGTCCGGCTGGACCATGACAATACAGCATTCGAAGTATGCCATTCTTTCGGCACCTTCTTTTCCATCAAGAGCTTTTAATAGTTTATTGCGGTTGTCTGAATCAGAGCAGTTTTCCCCGGCATAGCGTGCGGAATAAACTCCGGGTTCATTCCCAAGAGATGGGACGACAAGTCCGGAGTCATCAGCGATAACGCATTTATTAAACTCCTGACAAGCATGCATAGCCTTTATGAGAGCATTGTCTTCAAAGGTCTTGCCTGTTTCCTCAGGAGGCTCGTAATCAGGGAAATCAATGAGGGAAAGGATATCCAAGTTTTTAATTGGATCGAGCATTTCACGGAACTCGCGAACCTTGTGGAGGTTGCTTGTGGCTAGTACAAGTTCCATAGAAATCCTTACCTCATTTACAGCGTTCTTTAATCGGGTTAATCAATGTTACAAGTAGCTCTTAAGGCTCTTGACAAAGTATTCTTCTCCCTGGAAAGAGAAAGATTCCCCAACTTCAACACCCGACATAGTCTGAGCTAACTTAGATTGGAAGGATAACACTCCTTTTTCAGGATCGGCATCCCAAGGGCCAAGAATGGTGTAAGATTTAGCATCACCTTGTGGAGTTTCGATATCTACGATCGTTCCGACACCGGCTTTTTGGGCTTGAATATCTTCTTTGGTAAGAATCCTTGCCTTATTAACCTGGTCAGAAAGAAGCTTCAGCTCACCTTGTAAGCGGGATCGTTTTTCAAGAGCGAATTTGTATTCAGAATTTTCTCTTAGGTCACCAAGAGCACGGGCAGCTTCAATTTCCTTCGCGTTTTCGACTGTTTCGATTGTTCCGATGTGATGGATGCGGCTTTTGATTTTGTCGTAGCCTTCAGGAGTAGTCCAAATAACGTTTGCATCGAGATCAGCCTTTTCTTCTCGCTTTTTGGTAGAAAGGGATGGGTGTACTACCTCGGCAAGAGAATGTAGGATTTTGATATCGTGAGAACTAAGAGTTTGGCACTTTGTAACCAGAAGAAGGATTTCTTGAACATACTCAATATTGCTGTCTTGAAGGATGTTCCTTACACAGGCGTATCGATCTCCTGACAAGGTTGCGTACATCTTCTTAACGAGGTCACGAGTTTCGGGGGCTTGTTCAAGATAGTGGTAAAGGATGAGGAATGATTCGAAAAGTCGGCACTGACCATCCTTTTTAAAGTAAGGGAGGGAATCATCTTTGCCAGCAATAACTTTTTGGAAATACCATACGTAAGCTTCTGGGTACAAAGTAGGAGATTCTACTAAGTGCGTGAGCTTTTCATGAACTCGGATCTTGGTATCTCCCTGATGAAGTTCCTTGAGAAGGTAGTCACGTAAGACGCTCTGTTGAATGTTAAGAAGGGTAGAAAGAAAGATTTCTGACCAATCTTCTCGGTACTCGCGGATAGCTACGAGTGCGCGTTTTTTGAAAGCGATAATTTCTATGCCATCAATAACAGCTTCGAGGTTTTCCAGCTTTTGAACAAATTCGGGAAGACTTTCGGACTTCTCTTCCAGAGAGATAGTGAAGTTGTTTTCAAGAAATATATGTATTTGGAAGAGGAGAGAAGTGCTGAGGCTGTGATCAGAAAGAAGGGAAAGGAGCTTTTCCTTCAAAGAGAGCTTAAACTCGGCATTCTTAAGGGTTTCGGGGAAATCACGAGTAAATTGATACATAGTCTGAATGACTTCACTTGGAGAACTCTTGTCTTGAAGGGTCTTCTGGAAACGTTCCTCGTGGGAAAGCTCTTCTTCACGTAGATGGAAAGGTTTTTTTATATTACTTGGCGTAGCAATCATTGTGTCTTTTTTGATGCGTGCTCTAGCCGATTGCCACCATTTGGTCCAATCTTCTGCTGGGATAACAAGCTCGAAAAGCTCATCTTTAATTTCAGCGGCAGATTTAGGTCCTAGGTCGCGTAGTAACATTCGAATGATGGATACAGGGTTATCTCTGGATTCGCGTTCCAGATTATCAGCATCTCCAAACCTACGAGAGAGAAAGTGGTCGTCAGGAAGAGGAATGAGGTTTTTAAAAGCGTTGGCAAAAGTGATGTCTCGGCGGCCAAGTACTAGTTCAAACTCTAGTACAAGTTCTTCGCGGACGAGAGAGATTTCGATGATCTCACCAGTGCCCCATCCAGCATTATGGAAAACATGTTTTCCTTTAGCTAGGTGGGTAAGGAGTTCGTAATTGGTTATGGCACCCTGAAATTCTTCTTTGCTACGTAGCCCGATGAGTCGGATTTTTTCGTTGAAGAAATCGTGATGACTATACTTTTCTTTGATGACGTCATAAGCGATTTGGGCGAATTCTTCGGTATTGGTGTTCTGCACATCAAGTATGGAGCGAATAATGCTATGGGAAAGAACATCATCTTCTTCCAATTCCCATAGTCTAATAGCAGCCTCTGCGTGCTGGCCGAAATTTCTGGCAAGAGGTGTGTCCTTAATGGATCGGAGAATTTCACATAGTTCAACGGCATCTACCTGATCACCGGCGCAATATTCTTCCCAGAGTTGAAGTACTCCAGTGGAGTCAACATTGGTAATCCTTGTCTTAAACTCTTGCAAATAGCCCATCTGATACCTTAATCTTTTGACGTTTTTTCCACATAATTTTCAGAATTCAGGGCCAAAAACTTTTAAGGCATAATGCTAAAGGTTTTTGACCACTCTCTCCTCCAGTACTGGCTAGAAAGAATATCAGCTTCATTATTAAAGTACAATTAAAAGACTACTGTGAAAACTCTAGCCATAAGCTTTTTTTAAATTGAATTTCAAGTTTATGTTTCAAGGGAAATAAAGGCTCGGATATTTTTAAAATAAAATTGGCAAGTATCGCAAGGCTCAATTGTCCGAGCTGAGCCATCCAATGATGTTTTCTGGGACCTCTGGGGCACAGGTTATTAGGGAGGTGTGTCCATGACCATTGAGCAATAGCTGTCTGTCAAGATGCCTGTTGGTAAGTGAAGAAAGATAAGGATAAATAATTTTATCGGTTTTACTGGCTATATGAAAATATTTGATGGATTCATTGTTTATAATTTGTCTATTCAGTTTTTGTGTGAATTTTGAACCATATCTCATCTGTTTTGTGCAGTGGCCAATCCCTAAAGCAGCTAATTTGGTACCTCTGAGAGGTGAGCCAATGGTGATTATGTGGGAGACTTGCTTTTCTCTGGCGATGTTTTCCGCATAGTAGGCACAGACTAGGCCTCCCATCGAGTGTCCAATAAGGACTAGGGATTTATTTTCGATTTCTTCCTGAATGCTTAGGACCTTTTCAGCAAGTTGCTCAGAAAAATTTTCAATGGAGCCATGTAAGGGTGTGAGGTTAATAGTATAAATGGGGCCAAATCCTGATTTTTGCAGCTCAGATTTTATGAATGACCATCCTGACTTGTTGTGTAGGTAGCCATGTACAAGGAGAATTGCTTGTTTTCTTTTATTTTCACCCATGGGGAGAGCTGGGCCAGAGTTGAATAATGCTCTGGGATACCTTATTGAGAGTAGAGAAAGGCTATAAACTTCGTTATAGGCGGTTGAAAGTAATTGATAGAGGCTTTCCTTTTTTTGCCAAAGCCATTGGGTGATACCAGGCTGGCTTGGGGAGGGGATGGTATTTATTTGACGACCGGAGAGCTGGCTTTTTTCATTAAATTGAAGAAATAACTCATAAATTTCTCGGCTTGTTAGAAGCTCTCGGTCTTCTTCACTTCCTTCTGTTTTAGCTCTGTTAATGCAGTTTACTGCTCGGCGAATGGGAAGGGAAAGGAGGTCTGCTTTTATAATGGCGTCATTTGCGACAAAGGATTCAATACGGTGGATTGATTTCAGTAGAAAAGGTGAAGTAGCTTGCATTGAGTATAAAAATTGTTAGGGGGTAAATATAGTTAATTTTTAGTTTTTAACTTGTGCTTAAATTTCCCTGCAAGGGCTTTAGTACAGAATTCTTCGTGATTGTGAAATAGAGTTGTCACAAAAAAAAGCCATTTCCTGTAAAAGTTGATTTTTGAAACCTATATCAATAATGGCTTTGTTGCGCAATTCATCACCACGGAGCCACTGAGATTAGTGAGAAGGGTATGAGATAGTGAGATGATCATGCAGCTATTTTTTCGCTTTGTGGCTTTCCTAAATTTGTCATGTAGGTGGAGGTAGAGGCTTGTTGATAAATTTTAACGTAAAATTGTTGAAGCATGGACTCCGACGGCTAATCGTATAAAATGTTCCTCAATTTTCTCATTTTTTCTCACGGATCTCAGTGGCTCAGTGTTTATTTATGCAACAACGCCATCAATAATAGTAATAATTGGGGAAAAATGGTTTGGGTCGTGTACTAAAACTACGGGTGAAATTTCAGATTAGAGTTAAAAATGGGGAATAGCTAATGACGTTGAAAAAGATGATTTTTTTTATGCCTGATGGACAGTATGGGGCGACACAGCATTTTACTAATCAGTTGTGTAAGGCTATGGTAAATAACGGAGTACAATGTGAAATCTTTGATTTCGAAGAGCAAGATGTATTTTCAGTAATGGAAATTGTAAAAAAAGAAAAGCCTGATTGCACATGTACATTTAACCCGATTTTACCACTTCATGATGGACGTCTGTTCTGCGATCATCTAAAAACACCCCATGTTAATCTCTTGGTGGATGCTTCTTTGGAGACCCTCTACCTTTTGCAGAGCCCTTACTCTATTATCACTTGTGTAGAAATGTTTTTCAGTGAATTCCTAAAGTCCGGAGGCTTTGAGAACGCCTTTTTCTTTCCACATGGTGTAGAAGCAGATTTTCAGCGAGGGGAAGAAAGTGAGAAAAAATATGATGTCACGATGTTGGGGACTTGTATTGATTATGAGGAGATAAATTCCAAGTGGGAGGAGGCATATTCTCCTCAAGTGATTGAGGTGATTCGTACAACCGTAGACAAGGTTTTTTCCGATGATAGAAGCCCTTATTTTCTGACCCTTCTAAAAGAACTAGAAAGCGCTAAAATTACTCCCGATGAGGTAGAAGTAACCCAGCTTTGCCGAGAAGTAGAACGCTACATTAAGGGTAAGGGGCGTGCTGATATGATAAAGTCTATAAAAGATGCCCCGGTCCATGTCTTTGGAAGAACCATAGGGGCAAGAGGTTGGGAGTACTATCTTGAGGGTCAGAAGAACGTGACAATCCATGATTCTGTTCCTTTTGAAAAGACTATGGAAATTATGAGAGAGAGTAAAGTATTACTTAGCAGTGTTCCTTTTTTTAAATACGGTTCACACGAGAGGCTTTTTTACGGTCTGGCTGCAGGAGCGGCAGTGGTTACCGATGACACTCTTTTTAACAGTAGTCAATTTCAGGAAGCGGAAGGAGTGTTGATATATCAACACTGGGATAGTGACAAGATTAATGGGACAGTTAATGAATTCGTAGGAAATGATGAGCGAAGAAGACATTTTGTAGAGCAGGGTCGTGAAAAAGTTATGCGTGAGTATACTTGGGATTGTAGGGCAAAACAACTTATTGAAGAATTACCCGTAATTATTGATCGGATCAAAGCGGTAACTCAAGCTGTAAGCTAGGGATTGGGGGCTTGCTTAAAAACTCTTTTATTTATTAACGTAAGTCGGAAAGTTTTATCGAATTTTTGAAAACGAACCTTGGCTAGGTGTTTAATTTTTGAGGGGAGCTATGGCACACATAAAAATAAAAAATGGACTTGATATTCCTATAAAGGGCAAGCCAAGTGGTGAAGTATGTCCTCTGGATAAACCCCCTTGGGTTTCTTTAAACCTGAGCTCTTTTGATGATACGAAATTTCGGATGCTAGCTAAGCGAGGAGACACTGTTCGCATAGGGCAACCCATTGCGCAAGATAAGGCAGTGCCTGAAAGAATGTTTGTTTCGCCAGGGAGTGGGTTGATTAAAGAAACAAGGCGAGGTTTAAAGCGACGTGTTCTGGAAGTTGTAATAGAACTTGAAAAGAAAGAAGAATATGAAGAACTCGGTGGCATAAATATCCAGACTGCAGACAGAGAGGGTATTATCGCAAAATTATTGCAAGGAGGCATATTTGCAAATATTCGTATGCGTCCATGTAGCATCCTTGCAAATCCTCATCATACCCCCAGCAGAATCTTTGTTAAAGCATTAGAGTCTGCACCCTTTGCTCCTTCTGCTGAACTGCAGATTAAAGGTTATGAAAAAGAATTTCAAGCGGGCTTGCTTGCTCTTTCGAAGCTTACGACTGGGGCAGTTCACCTGGTTTATCGAAAGGGGACAAGCTGTGAAGCCTTTACTAATGCTGCAAATGTTGAGAAACATACAGCAGAAGGTCCTCATCCTGTAGCAAATCATTCCGTACATATTCATCATATTGACCCGATTGAAAAAAACAATGAAGTCGTTTGGACTGTGACAGCTTATGATGTTGTTTGTATAGGTGTTCTTCTGACAACAGGAAGGGTGCATATAGATCGGGTAATTAGTGTTGCTGGGACAGGGATACTCCCTGAAATGCGTGGATACTATAGAGCACGGGCGGGGTACCCTGTGGAAAAACTGATTGAATCTCGGAATACCCAGGGGATTCTTCGCCACGTATCGGGAAACCTTTTGACGGGAGATAAAGTAGAGGTTGAAGGTTCCTTGGGCTATCAGCACAATACTTTTTGTTCGATTTTGGAAAATAATCAAAGAGAATTTCTTCATTTTTTCCGTTTGGGATTAGGAAAGTTCTCTGCTTCGAGGACCTATCTATCTGGTTTCCTGAATAGCAATAGTAAAGAGTATGATTTCACTACAAATCAGCATGGTGAAGAAAGAGCTTTTATAGATGGTAGAATCTATGACAAGGTGATGCCTTTGCAAATTTCAACTATGCACCTTGTGAAAGCTATTTTAGCAAACGATTTCGACTTGGCAGAAGAATTGGGGATACTTGAGGTGGATAGTGAAGATTTTGCTTTACCAACCTTCGTCTGCCCCTGCAAAGTTGAAATGTCAGATATTGTGAAGACGGCTTTAAAAGACTATGCAAAAGAGATAATTCATTAAAACCCCGTGGAGGGCCGATCTTGATGTAAAGCTGTGCTTTGAGTGTGTAGGGTTTTACAAAAGGATTAAGGTGTCCAGAGGGTTTTTAGTAGTGTCTCCCTCGGTATATTGAGGGAGACCACTTCAAAACTTGGTGGATACTCGACCAATTTCATAAGTCTGTATAAATCACTAAGTTATCATAGTATACCTAAACAAATTCAAAAATTAGTTTTTGAATTGATCTTTTTTCGCCTGAATTTGCGCTCAATTCCGTAAACTTGTCCAAGTCGGTTTTAATTGTTACTCTGTATCGAGCAAAAAATCTCTTTGTTAGAATCCCAATTTTTGAACTTATTTCGAAATAGGTAGGGCGTTGTTGCATAACTTAATACGTTTACGATCATTTATTTAACCACCGAAAGCACCGAGAACACAGAGAGATAGAAAAATATATAAAGTCTCTCAGAATATGCTATCAACTGATCTGTGATTTTTTATTTTCTCTGTGCCCTCTGTGATCTCGGTGGTAAAATGTTAATCATAAGCCTCTTGTAGACGCATGTTTTATGCAACAACGCCAATAAGTAGCCAAAAGCGACAGCTATTTAATAAATGAAATATATTAGTAGGTGTACGCAAAAAAGTAATAGTGGATTGATGCGGATAATAAGGTTGTACCCTAGTTTAAAAAGCTTAGTTGAATCGCCGCTATATTGACAAATATAACTATTATGGAACATATTTTTGGGTTATTTTTCATTACATTTGGAGTTTGAGGGATGTCATTTGCTAATTCTACCGTAGGTCTAAGAGGAATGAGCCAAAATACTGGGTTTGCGCAATTGTTATACGAAGAATCCAGTGTTGACGAAACTACCCCTCCCCTTTTAGCAGAAGAGGCTAGCTCAAGAGTTCCCTTAGACGAGTCGGTTTATATGAAGTGTAGTCAATGCTTCTCTAGGGTTTTTTGTTGTAAGCGTAGGAAGCCTGCGTCGGGATATCATTCGAGTGCTTCAATTCTTCCCATCTCTAATAGAGATATTTTTACCGGGAGTGTTGTTAGATCTTCACCTTCGGGAGCGTGGTGTTGTAGCAGCTTGCTTCGGAATTATTTTCGGAAACGGAGGGAGCAGCGATTTGCGCCGTTATTTCTAGCGAGTTTATCGAAACAAAGTGAGAGGCTGGAATTTCTATTGGCTTTAGAAAAACTGATTTTAGAAGAGAAGATTGTTTTGAGAGAGCAAATGGAGATTCGAGATTTGAAAAAATTGGGGAATTCGGAAGCAGTGAAGTTGTTTCAAGAGCGAGGATATTCAGAGAGCTTATTGGCAGAAGCAACCTCTTTAAACAGGATTCTCCATGTAGCCAATTTTTCCGATCAATCTTTTATTAACAATCCTGTAGACGAAAAAGCTAGTCAGCTTACAGCGAGCTTCGAGGACTTACGTTACATCCTGATCCAAAAACAAGAAAATATTGTTAATGGAGGAGAGCAGCTTCTCTTTATCAAAAATGAGATGAGCTTGAGGATTCAGGAGTTTGACAGTAGGTTGAGAGAATATGAGGAGCTTTATCTTCAGAGATGTATACAAAATCATAGGGTTGAAGAGCTTACTCCTTTGTTTCACAAGGGGGATTTGGACAAAAGAGCGCGGATAGGATTTCTTAACTCTTTGGGTTTGTTGGCTAAAGAAAATGGGTTAGTAGAATTTGAAAGCGTAAGTGATCTGGCCGGGATCTTAAGAAATTTGGGCGAAATAAATGAAGCAGTAGAAGTTTTAGAAAAAAAATATCCGGAGATTGTCTGGCGTAAAGCCCTTGCGATTACTCAGGGGATCAATGAAAAAGTAGCCAATTCTTCAAATATTGGAAAGCGGTGGCGGTCCGCGGAAAGTTTGTGCTCAAGCTTGGAGTGTTTGCGTGATCAATTAAGTCAGCAAGAAAGAGGAATATTGAGAGGGTCAGTCTCTTCTGATGAGAAGAACGATGATATAGCGTTGACAATAGAGGATTTTGATAGGAATTGGATACTCTTTGAAAGAGCTTTGGCTGGCAGTTGGGCTGATGTATTAACCTATACAAAAGTTTACGAAAGTGGGGCTTCTGGTAGTCATTATGAGTTTATTGTGTTAATGCGGCAGGCGGCATATATATGTCTGACCAAGAAGTTTTTTAAATTGGAAGACTTGGAATATTGTTGCGATCCTTCTGTCACATTTGTTCTTCCTCGATTAGCTATGAAGGTGGGTTTTCAATATGGACTGATTGGCATTGGAGAAAAAACGATGCTTCCAATTATTTCAGAGAATTTTACAGAACTCGCTCGACTGGGGAAATTACAAAAACAAATTCGAAGCTTGACGGAGAACGAAGATCTTTTTCTGGAAAAAAAACTGGCTGTAGTCGAAGTAGATGAAACGGGTTTTAGTATTGAATCTAAAGAGAGGGTATACAGCGTTTACAGACAGCTATGTGCTCTGGGTGATGAAATTCAGTTTGTACCTGGATCAAAGAATTATCATGAAAATGAGGATGATATAGATTCTCACGGTAATCGAACAAATTCATGGTATAGTCGATTTCTTCAAGAAGTTTTAGATTCTGAGTGTCTTCAGGAATATGCAGAAGCTTGAAGATCTTGATCATTTTTATTTCATTCTGAGGGTAGAAAAAACGCTCTAGGACCGGCAAGCTCTTTCCAGGAGAAATCGGAAAAGAATGATGAATGGTCTTTTGAGGATTTTTCCATAAAGAAGACTAAATAGATAAAAAGGGGTAATTTTTTCCGGAATGGGCAGATGTTTTTCTTTGAACTGTTTTTCCGACTGGTCAATATATGTTAATATTTTAACATGGTGAGGCTTTTCCTGTGCGGAGAGAAATTTTGAGAGGATGTCTTCAGAAAAATGAATGGGCCAATGGGTAAGACGGTTTTTAATAAATATCGGTAGGGGATATTGTTTAGTGTCGTAGTTAATCTTTTTAGGAGTAGTTGGAGTAATATTGATGGCTTCAGACTGAAAAAGCCTTAGGCCATTATGGAAAATATCAAATTGATCATAGATATAACCTCGGCCATTGATGTCGATATTGCTAAAGTAATATGGAGCGTTTCGTAAAAAGATCTCTGCAGCACTGAGGCGACACTGGTTAAAGTTCTTATCATGTAAAATCCAAATCACCTGGAATCCTTCACTGGCGTAATCTTTATTTCTTTCTTCAACTTCAGAAGCGCTAATGGGAGAGTACTGAATTTCAAAGACAAGCTTTTCCTTCCACCAAACTAGATCTGCGATTCGATTGATATTGCTAAAGCGAGCTTCCATTCCGCAATTTTCAGGGCCAAATAGAGAAAAGAGATATTCTTGAATCCTCAAATGAGTCATTCCTTTACCATTTTGCCGGCAATGCTTGCTGGGAGAAAGGTGAAAGAAGTGCTTTTGGCGATGTATTCCCCCACGTAAGCGAACGATTTTTCCACATTCGATACAAATATAATCGTGGTGTCTAATGGCTCGAGAAGCAAATATGAGCTTGCCTTTCTTGTCTAAGGAGGTAATTTGCATAAGGAATGGAGAGGATTGAAATAGTTATTGATATATAGTTAGCTTTTGAAGACTAAACAAAAAAATATTACTAAAATCTTGAGATAAAATTCCATCTCTTTTACAAAGTAACGTTTAGTGGGACTTGGAAGAGTGAGGCTATGTTATTCTATTATCTATAACTTACTTATCGTCTTACTCTTGACAAAAACATCGAGATATTGCAGCATTTTATTGCAAAATTTTCTCCGGCACAGCTATTGCTATTTGACCCTCCATAGGGGCAGCAAAGTGGCGAAGCTAGAAACCTTGGGGTACTCCATCTTAGATAATAGAGAGATAAAAAAATTTCTTTGCGTGCGTCCTAGAGAAAGAATTTTGAAAAACCTTTTTTTGATCCCTTCACATTAATTACCTTGGTAGAGCATGAGCAATTCTGGTTTTAGTAGCGCATTTAGTCAGCAACATCAACAGAAAGTAGAAGAGTTGGTAGCGATTTCTAAAGAGCAAGGTTATATCACTTACGAGGAAATCAACGAAATCCTTCCGATGAATTTTGATTCTCCCGAACAGATCGATCAAGTGTTGATCTTCCTCAGCGGAATGGATATTCAAGTACTAAACCAGTCTGAAGTAGACCGGCAAAAGGAACGTAAAAAAGAAGCCAAAGAATTAGAAGGATTACCTAAGCGTTCGGAAGGGACTCCTGATGATCCCGTCCGTATGTACCTCAAAGAGATGGGGTCTGTCCCCCTCTTGACACGTGAGGAAGAAGTTGAAATTTCGAAGCGTATTGAGAAAGCTCAGTGGCAAATAGAAAGAATTATTATGCGTTTTCGCTATTCGACAAAAGAAGCTATATCTATTGCCAATTTCCTTATAGCAGGAAAAGACCGCTTCGATAAAGTTATCTCAGAAAAAGAAGTTACAGATAAAACTGAATACCAAAGAGTCCTTCCTCGACTCTGTAGCCTTCTTATTGAAGAAGACGGAAATCTGCAAAAGCATCTTGAGGATCTACAGTATCCGAAACTAAAAAAAATTGACCGTGTCAAAATTAATGAAGATATAGAAAAGTGTCGAATTCGAACTCAATCTTATCTAAGGCGCTTTCATTGCCGAGCTAATATTATCGAAGATTTCGGCGAGGTCATTCTACGTGGCTATGACAGATTCCTTGAGTTGGAAAAAGAAGTCATAGAACTTAGACCTCGAGCTGAACGCAATAAATTTGCAGCAGCAAAAATGGACGCGGCTAACCGAAAACTCAGTAAGCGCGAAGTAGCAGCAGGAAGAACTCTTGATGAGTTCAAAAAAGATGTTCGAATGTTACATCGTTGGATGGATAAGAGCCAAGAGGCTAAAAGAGAAATGGTGGAATCTAACCTGCGTCTCGTTATCTCTATCGCGAAAAAATATACGAATCGAGGTCTATCTTTCCTAGATCTAATCCAAGAAGGGAATATGGGTTTGATGAAGGCTGTTGAGAAATTTGAGTATCGCCGAGGCTACAAATTTTCTACATATGCTACGTGGTGGATTCGCCAAGCTGTAACACGCGCTATAGCAGATCAGGCTCGTACCATCCGTATTCCTGTTCACATGATTGAAACTATTAATAGAGTCTTACGCGCCGCGAAGAAACTTATGATGGAAACAGGACGGGAACCTACACCAGAAGAACTTGCTAATGAACTGGGACTTACAGCTGAGCGTGTTAGAGAAATTTATAAGATCGCTCAGCATCCAATTTCCTTACAGGCTGAAGTTGGTGATGGTGGAGAGAGTCAGTTCGGTGATTTCCTCGAAGATACCTCAGTAGAATCTCCTGCAGAAGCTACGGGCTATACTATTCTTAAAGACAAAATGAACGAAGTACTTACGACTTTGTCAGATCGAGAACGTACTGTTCTTATACAGCGGTTTGGATTGCTGGATGGAAAGCCTAAGACTCTGGAAGAAGTGGGAATGGAATTTAATGTTACACGTGAGCGGATTCGTCAAATCGAAGCGAAAGCTCTTCGTAAGATGCGACACCCTACCCGCTCCAAGCAATTGAAAGCTTTCTTGGACCTTTTAGAAGTCGAATAAATGATATGGGGTGTTTTTCAAAAACACCCCATCTTTTTATTTCTTTTATCGTATGAAAGTTGCATGCAAAGAAAGTAGTTTTGCATTACAACAGTCTCCCCATACATCGTTATTCTCTCGGATTTTCTTACTCATTTGCTTGAAAGTCTTGGGAGTCGAAAATTCATTATGCAGGTTCATTTTTTTTATGGGATCTAGAGGTTCACTTAAAACTCTTGATGCAGAGCAGATCGTTAGCTATTTTTGTCCTGATGGACGTCTTAGCAACTCTCTTAAAGGCTTTGAAATCAGAGAGCAGCAGGAAAAAATGCTGCGCGATGTTGTTGATACTTACAATGAAGGAAGTATTAGCCTAATTGAAGCTGGAACTGGAACGGGAAAAAGCTTGGCATACCTCGTACCTGCTGTGATCTGGTCTCTAAAAAACCGTCGCTGCACCGTCATTTCTACCAATACGATTAATCTGCAAGAACAACTCATTCACAAAGATATTCCTCTCATCAAACGCGTATTGGATGTAGATTTTAAAGCGGTGTTGGTAAAGGGAATGGGGAATTATGTATGCCTTCGTAAATTAGAGGATATTTCTGAAGAATTTTGGTTTTTGTCAAAAGAAGAGCAGGAACAGGTTCAGATAATTGATGGCTGGGCACGAAATACAAGGGACGGATCAAAGTCGGGTCTTCCAATGGTTCCTTCCTATAATGTTTGGGAAAAGGTACAGGCTGATGGGGACGCTTGCAATGGGAGTAAATGCCCACATTATGAGGATTGTTTTTTCTTTAGGGCTCGTAAGAGGGCAGCGAATGCTCAACTTCTTGTGGTAAACCATCACCTTCTTTTTGCAGACATAGCCACCCGAGCTGAAAATAACGATTATTCAAAACCAGCCATATTGCCTCCCTATGACCACTTGATACTGGATGAAGCTCATAATATAGAAGATGCTGCTACAGAACATTTTGCCTTCAGAGTTTCTCGAATTGAGTTGATGCAGCTTTTGACTAAACTTTCTTCTGAAAAACAAGGGGGAAGCGTAGGGAAGCTCTTTTTGCTGAAGGAAAAAATATATAAAGTTTACCCTGGTGAATTTGGGCAAGAGATCCAAAACCTTTTAAATCGTATTGACATAGACCTCGCGGGAGAGCGTCGTCAGCTATATCAAAAAATTAATGGGAGCTTTCAGAAAATAGTTGAATACCTTAAGAGGTTTGCTCCTAAAAGTGAGGGAGACGAAGATGCCTCCTCTCGTGGTTATAAATTGCGGTTTAGGGAGAAGCACTTTTCTGAAAAGTATTGGATAGAAGAGGTTGCACCCTTCTTAAAAGATTTAGTAGCCTCATTACAGCGCTATGCCCAGGATTTGGTCTCTTTAGAGAATAAGTTCCGTCTACTAAATGATACAAATCTCATAGATAAGACGAAAGATAGCTTTATTGATATCACAGCCCTTGCTTTGCGTTTGGATAAAATGGCTACATCCTTGAATGAGTTCGCTTTTGGAAAAGAGCGAGCCGAGATAGTCCGATGGGCCGATTATATGACAAAACGGGGTGTTGAACACCTTACCCTGGTTGGTGCTCAGCTGGATATGTCCAAAGTTCTTTCAGAATGGCTTTTCAGTAAATTCGACTCAGTAGTTCTTTGTAGTGCCACTTTGGCTACAAATCAACATTTTCGCTTTATCCGTCAACGACTTGGATTAACAGAAGAGTTGTTGGGAGATCGGAAAATTAAAGAAAGCGTCCATGACTCCCCTTTCGATTATATGAAGCAAGTAGTTGTAGGGGTTCCTACAGATCTCCCACAACCATCAGACAGCAATTTCATTCATGAAGCTGTAGAACATATATGGAAAACTCTTCAAACAAGTAGAGGTAATGCCTTTATATTGTTCACTTCTTTCAGCATGCTTCGAGAATGTCATCGTTTATTAGAGGATCGGCTTAAAAAAGCCCGGTATCCTGTTTTTAAACAAGGAGATGATCATAGACAAATTTTGTTGGAGAAGTTTAGAAATTCAGATTTTTCAGTATTGTTTGGTACTGATTCATTTTGGGAAGGAGTGGATGTTGTTGGAGACACTCTACGTTGTGTGATCATGGTTAAGCTACCTTTTCAAGTTCCTACAGAGCCTATCGTGCAAGCTCGTACAGAAGCAATAATTCATAACGGAGGCAACGCTTTCATGGATTATGCTGTTCCTGCGGCTATAGTAAAATTTAAACAGGGATTTGGAAGACTTATTCGTAATAGAAGAGACAGAGGATGTATAATTTGTTTGGATTCCCGATTGATAACTAAAGCCTATGGGAAACATTTTCTAAATAGTCTGCCAAAATGTAAGCAAGTTTTTGAGCCGGGTATAGGATTGCAAAAGAAAATGCAGGATTTCTACAAAAAAACTTACTACTTAACTCAAGATGAAGATCTAATTGAAAAGAAAAAAGAGTGGAGCGTAACGGAATCGAACCGATGACCTCTACAATGCCATTGTAGCGCTCTACCAATTGAGCTAACGCCCCGTAAAAGGAATTCTAATTTACCGAATTTCTTATTTTGCTTCAAGAAGTTTGAACTGACAATTTCCAGTATATAAACAAAAATTTAAAAAAAAGTTCTTTTCGGACTTGCTTTTATTCAACTAAAAAATATAGATTATGCCTTATAACGTAACTTGCCTTTAATGGAGGTAGTTTGATGAAAAGATCAATGATTTTTGGGCTAATGTTAGCCGCATTTACACTTGTAAGCGGTGTTTCACAAGCTGGTGAAGGCTGGTATGCAGGCGTTAGTGCTGGATGGAGTAGTGTAAGTGAATCACACTCTAGCATTTTAGTCGGTACAGGCACAGATGAAGAATATGAGTATGAAGCAGGTTATGCTTACACTCTATCTCTAGGAAAAAGACTCAACGATATGTGGAGAGTGGAAGGTGAGCTTACACACCGCAAATTCAATGTGGACAATGTTAAAGATAATGCTGGAACAGTGATGGCCGGAGACGGAAACCTAAGTGGTAATTCTCTCATGGTGAACGCTCTTTATGATGTCGGAACATGGTATGACGTTACTGCATACGGTGGTGGTGGAATTGGTTGGTCAACTCTCGATCTTGATAACCAAACTGCAGGCACAAACAAAGGTAATGACACTGACTCAGTATTCAGTTACCAATTGATACTAGGGGCCTCCTATCCTGTTTGGGAACAAGTTGATTTAGATTTACAATATCGCTGGTTTGCTACAGAGAAGCCTACATTTAATCTTGAAGGTGGAAATAAAACCGAACAAGATGTGGAAACACACGGTGTAACTCTAGGTCTAAGGTACTCATTCTAATTCTATGATTCTATCTTCTGTGGGGAATATGCGCAGGTAGACAAGTCATAAAGAATGAAAATATAAAAAGACTCGGAGCCCGAGTCTAGGGGGAAACCCTGAAGCCCCGTTATGACGCTTAAGTATAACGGTGGAAAAGGCTAAGTCTTAGCTCATCGTTTTCCATGCTAGCTTCCTATGAGGAGCTAGCATGGTGTGTTGATCAAATTGCAAAGACTCGAAAGGGAATTATACTTTTCCTTCCGAGTCCTTTTTTTTGCTTATTTCCCTCTTTTTTGATAGATAGACAAAAAAGTTTAATTCAGTAATATAATGGCTTTGACGCCACACAGGGATAGGACAATGGGATTTTTTGATAAAATTACAATGGCTGCAGATGATCCAATCCTCAGCTTGAATACTTCCTTTGCAAAAGATGTTCGCTCTAGCAAAGTAAACTTGGGAGTTGGAGCTTATAAAACTTCTGATTTGCAACCCATGGTTTTATCAACGATAAAGAAAGCAGAAAATATTATTGCCTCCTCAGACCATAATCACGAATATCTTCCAATTGATGGGGACAAAGAGTTCTTGCGCTTGATTTCCGAGCTAATCTTTGGTGATGATTCTGAAGTGCTTGCATCCGGAAGACTCTATTCAGCACAGACTGTGGGCGGGACTGGGGCCCTTCGTATTGGAGCGGATTTTCTAACTCAAGAAATTGGAAACTCTCTTTATCTCTCAGACCCTTCGTGGGCCAATCATAAGCCTTTGTTTACTCGGTCAGGACAGCAAGTCGAATTCTACCCTTACTATGATAGAAAAACTCACGCACTCGACTTTTCAGGGATGTGTGCAGCCATTAAAAAAATGCCAGAAGGGAGCACAATCCTTTTACATGCATGTTGCCATAACCCTACGGGAATGGATCCCAAAATAGAAGAGTGGAAAGAAATTTCTTCTTTAATCAAAGAAGGTGGGCTTGTTCCATTTTTTGATTTTGCGTACCAGGGCTTTGGAAATGGTTTGCTAGAAGATGCAGAGGTAATACGGCAATTCGCTAGAGACGGGCACGAAATGCTTATTTCCTACTCTTGTTCAAAGAATTTCGGACTTTACGGAGAACGGGTTGGTGCGTTTTTTGTTCTTACTGGCGAAAGAATGCTCGCAGAGAAAGTCCAAAGTAGAGTTAAAACGATCGTACGCGCGAATTATTCCAGCCCTCCCTCATATGGAGCAAAGCTGGTAAAGACGATATTAAATTCTGACAGCCTAACTCAAGAGTGGCAAAGGGAACTTCAGAATATGCGTGAGAGAATTTCTGAAATGCGGAAATCTTTTGCTTCAGGACTACTTGCAAAAACCCAGCAATACGATTTTAGTTTTATGCATAAGCAAAAAGGGATGTTTTCTTTCTCCGGATTAGAAAAAGACCACGTAGATCGCTTGATAGCCGAATACGGTATCTATATGCCTGGAAGCGGACGCATAAATGTCGCAGGACTATCTTCATCGAACCTGGAATATGTTGTTGATGCTGTGGTATCGGTTATATAACCCCTTAGTAGGGAGCCTAAATATTGAGGCCCTTTAGAAAGACTTCATACAAAGCATATTTTCTAATCATAGCCGCAGTATTGGCTGTCATGAGTATCCCAAAGGGTGCTACAGAAAATATTCGTGGCGGTGTTATTGCATCCTTAAGTTCTACGTGGGAGCGCATCGGAAACGGGAAGTCTTGGGTAATCCGCCTGTGGTCATCCAACAGTATGAAATTCCGTATTGGAAAGCAGACGCTTACAATCCCAGAAGAAATTCAGCGTCTCAACTTAGAAAATGAACAACTCAGTAATGAGTTACGCAGGCTGCGAGACCTTACAGATCATGAGCGTTTTGTCGATCAGAAACTCGACGAATTGAAAAACATGGTAACTGGGGTTGATGATGTTCAAAGGTCTTTCTACAAGCATTACGCTGAGCTTCGGCAATTATTAAAACTTCAAGTCCAGGCAATACCTGCACGGGTGATACATCGAGATCCATCTTATTGGGACAGTTCTTTGTGGGTAAACGTTGGTAATGTCGATAATCAAAATTTCGACCGGATTGTTGTGGCAAAAAATAGCCCTGTTCTCCTTGGGACTTCTGTAGTAGGGGTAGTGGATTACGTGGGTAGGCATCAAAGTCGAGTCAGATTAATCACTGATCCCGGTTTGATGCCTTCTGTGCGCGCAGTGAGGGGATATAAGCAAAATGCTTTACTTAGTGAGCATGTTATAGCTTTGATAGAAGCCCTGACAATGCGAGACGATCTTTTTTTTTCAGAAGACTATAATGATGGTTTGGTGGCAAGCCTGAATCACTTAAAAGAACATCTCTACAAATATCAGGAAGAATGGTTCTTAGCTAAAGGGATTCTTAGAGGTGCCACAAAGCCTTCATATCGATCCAATGGAAAATTCTTGAGAGGGGTAGGCTTTAATTATGACTTTACTGATGAAAGAGGGCCCGCTCGTGATCTGCGTACGGGGATTCCGCTTAACGATGAGGTAGGGGTAGAAATGCCTATCCTGAAAGTTAACGATCTTCTTGTTACGACAGGAATGGACGGAGTCTTCCCCGAAGGCCTTCGGGTGGCGGAGGTAACAAAGATAGACCTTCTTAAAGAGGGAGGATATTCTTATGACTTAGAAGCAAGGTCTACTGCAAGCGATCTAGATGCTCTATCTATGGTCTTTATTATCCCTCCGGTGGGATATGATGAGTCCGACCAGCCAGCCCTTCGCTAGACGTTTAATGGGGTTTTCCCATAATGATAAGTGTTGTTTCTAAGGCAATAATAAATAAGGTCAGTACTGTAATTAGAACGAGGGAATATCGTCCACCCGGAAGACGAACTTCTGAATCTAAGTTCATGTGATACCTTCCCACCCAAACCATCATAACAGGCAACAAGCCATTTAGTATCGCCTCGCCGAATCCACCAGCTATTTCGAGAGCGAAAATGAATAAATTGGGGTTGTGCCAAGCGAAAAAAAGAGGGGGAAGAAAAACTAATATGCATAACACTGCTCTGGTAGAGTCTGTCTTTCTGGCTTTGAATCCGTCGCTAAGAAAATCGAGCATGGCTAGCGATACGCCGAGTAAAGAGGTTACTAAAGCAAAGAAAGAAAAGGCTTCTGCAAAACTTACAAGCCATTCTGAATTCCCCACGACTTTTAATGCTTCAGTGGCGGGGACCCCTTGCGACATCATTTGTGTAAGAATCTCTTTTGGGACGGATCCAATAATGAGCCATTGCCAGATGGAATATACTAAAAATGGGATTGAGGAACCGATGATGATGGCTTTTCGGAGGTTTTCAGTATTGCGTTTTAAATAGGTGCAGAGTGAAGGAATTACATTGTGATAACCATAGGCACTAAAGAGAATGGGAAACGACAAAAGGGTCAAGGGCCAGTCTGCTCTGGCAAGTAAATCATATTTAACTTCAGCGCTACCTAGGGATAGAAGAGAGAAAAATGAAATAACCATCCCTATGATTAAAATAAAATTCATGCGGTCCACAAGTCGTGCACCCATAAATAATATTACCCCAAAGCTTACGGCAAAAAGGCAGTAGCCTTCATGAACCCCTAAAGAGAGCTTGAAAGAGTGGTTTAGAACTTGGACAAATATTGGGGCACCACCAGCGAAATAGGCGGTAAGGAGGCAGTAATAAAGAAAAAGGTATAAGCAGCCTCCAATTTTCTTCCCCCATGGTCCTAGAAATCGCTCTGTCATGGAAATGATATTTGCCCCGTCTTCCATCCATAGAGTAGCCTCAAGGATTAAAAGACCTGTGCTTAACATGAATAGCCAACACAAGAAATTAGCTAACATGCAAGGTACAAAACCTGCCAGACCACTCAGCAAGGGGATTCCAAGCATTCCAGCGCCTATACTAGTCCCTGCAATAAGAAGGACTCCACTTGTTGTACTACCTGTATTATTTGTTTCGGCCATAATGGATAAATACTCTCAAGTCATTATTATTGACTAATTTAGGTTTTGACTATTTTATCAAAATCCGGACTAGAGATCAAGCTGGCTAAATATTATAAAATTAGATAAGATCTCGATATTCTCTTCTGCCAAAATAGCTCAGTTGGTAGAGCAGCGCATTCGTAACGCGCAGGCCGCAGGTTCGATCCCTGTTTTTGGCACAGACTTAACCACTTTATCTTTAATTAGGTAAGGTGGTCTTTTCTTACTCCCCCACTCACTAAAACTCTTTCTTGGGGGGACTCATGGGGGAATAGTTCACAACTTCTTACGGTAACTCAAGTTAATAAATGATAAAAAAGCATCACACCACACGCGATATTAGAATAATTAATATTAGAGGGGGGGCTCTTTTTCTGTTAATAATTAAAAAGATGTGTCGTTAGCCTTCTTACGGGCTATGTAGCCCTTACAACGAAAAATGCGATGTACCTAGGTTCTTTCCAGGGCTTGCCGTACAAGGCTTGAATATTCTCCTCGGGGAAGATTTCAGTAAGGTTCGAAACGCATAAGTTATTTTTATTTAGGCTATGAAAATAGTGCTGGAGAGGTCTATGTGCATAGGGAATTTCAAACTGGTTTTCAGGGTCTTTTGTTATTTTCAGATGAACTGTGCCATAGGTTTTATTCATATATTCATAATCATCTGCTCCCCATTTGCTGTAATTGTTCCAAAAGCAGGGGTGAGGTATCGAAAAAACAAAAACGGATTTTTCATCCATTAGGAGTGAGATTGAGTGGAGAATCTCATCTATGTTTTCTATGGTTTGTAAGCACATATGAGATAGCAACAGGTCATATGTTTCCAAAGGGGAGATGTTCTCAGCAAGGTCATTGATTAGTTCTACGTTACTTTCTTTGAGAACTTTTTGCGCAACATCGAACATTCCTTTAGATGGCTCAATACCTATGTATTTTTTTACTTTCTTAGATAGGTGTAGCGCAAGGTGCCCTGTTCCAGAGCCGATTTCAATTACAGAAGTAGGGGATTCTTTACTTATTATATCTGTGTAAAATGGACAAAAGACTTCACTGAGGGTTAGGTCTAATTTTTTTTCTATTTGTTCTCTTCTAATTTTAGCTGCTTTGTCCCACTTCTTAAGCATGAGGCTATTCTCCAGATTTAGCTTTTAAAAGAGCTATTTCATCTTTTAAAAGGCTTACAGTTTTCAAAAGGCTTATGATATCTTCGGCCATTGCAAGGAATTGAGCTCCTGTTTCGCTAGTATAAACAGTAATTTCGTGTTCAGGAATGAGTTTTCTGGAGATTGCTAATGCTTGACCCACCCCTTTACCTGAATTTAGTAATGTGAACCTTGATTTAGCAGTGGGAAAATTTGTGACGTGGTTTGTTATACCAGACTTCGCCATGATGACTTCTATTTTGGGATCTATTGCCTCGTGGGTGAATAATTCTATGTCGACATTTTTATTATTTAGCTCTTTGAGGAACTCTTTATTCATCCAGGATGCGTCTTTACTAATAACCTTGGCGTTAGAGCCGTTTAAGAGAAATTCCCCTAGGAATTTATTTATTTGTTCGACATCTTTGCAGAAATGAACTTTTGGGCCTTTCTTAAAATAATAAATATTTGTTAGAATTTTTGTTAGAATTATAGAAATTGAGCCTTCTGCGATTTTTTGGAATTCCCCTATAATCGGGTAGTCGCCGAATTTGTTTAAAAGCAAATGAACCAGCAGGTAAATTCCTGAAAAGGCGCATATAAATACAAAAGTATCAAAGATTATGTTCTTCCAGTATTTTTTCCGACAGTTTTTCATGAAATCCTTAGGTCTTATGTAGCAATAGTCCAGACAGTTTTAGGCCGCGATGCACCCATATCCACCGAAGCGTGTAAATACCCGTGAGACTTTTTTGTCATTCAGATCCAAGTCTAAGTTTTTAAAAAGTATTTTCATGTATTGTTCGT